>NZ_JBYSWB010000011.1:0-178968 GCF_058986725.1 Pseudomonas sp. GW821-FHT01A09 | reverse complement strand
GCTCCCGATGCGGTATTGCAGACAGAACATTTGCAACTGACCCACCGCATCGGGAGCAAGCCCCCTCACCACAGGGTCGTTTCAGCCACCGAGCTCGGCCAGCCGTGCGTGATAGCGCGGAGCCAACGCCCTGATCCGCTCGTCTTCCGCGCTTTCGAGGTGCGGCCCGCTGACCCGCAGGAAGTTGGCGTTACCAATGCGCAGCGCCTCTTCGAACCACGCCAGCGCCAGCTCGACCTGGCCCTTGCTGGCCAGTACCGAGGCATGGCTGAACTGCCCGCGAAAATCACCGGCTTCAGCCGAGCGTTCGTACCAGTCGAATGCCTCGGCCGGGTTCGCTTCACAGGCCACTCCAAGCTCCAGATAGCGACCGTAAAGGTTCATCGACTTGGCGTGCCCCAGATTCGCCGCCTTGCGGTAGCAGGCTAGCGCCAGCTCCTGATCCACGGCCACACCGCGCCCGGTGCTCAACAGGTTGGCGTAGTTGTACAAGCCCCAGTCCAGCCCCGCCGCCGCAGCCAGGCGGTAATGCACCGCCGCCTCGCGCGCGTCGGCGGCGCAGCCCCAACCGTGCTCATGGCAACGGCCAAGCATGTTGCGCGCCATCAAGTGCCCGGCGTCGGCGGCGATGGCGAACCAGCGCAAGGCCAGGGGCTGATCCTGAGCGATACCGCGACCATCGAGAAGGATCTGCCCCAGCAATGCCTGGGCCTCGACCACGTTCTGCCCGGCCGCGGCCAGGATCGCCTGGGCCGCCCGCCCCGGCTGCTCATCGAGCATCGTGCGCAGGCTGTCGGCATCGAGGACTTCTTCACGGCGCATCTCGAAGCCCATGTCAGACATCCACCCAGCGGCGCAGCAGGTTGTGATAGGTGCCGGTGAGCTGGATCAGCGACGGGTGATCGGGCACATCCTGGGTCAGGCGCTGGATCGCCGTGTCCATCTCGAACAGCAAGGCGCGCTGTGCGTCTTCGCGCACCAGGCTCTGAGTCCAGAAGAACGCGGCGTAACGCACGCCGCGCGTCACCGGGTTGACCTTGTGCAGGCTGGTGCCCGGGTACAGCACCAGATCCCCGGCCGCCAGCTTGATCTCGCGGGTGCCGAAGGTGTCCTGGATCACCAGTTCGCCACCGTCGTAATCCTCAGGGTTGCTGAAGAACAGCGTGGTGGACAGATCCGTACGGACTCGCTCTGGATTGCCCCGGGCCTGGCGCACGGCGTTATCGATATGAAAACCGAAGTTGTCGCCGGCCCGGTAGCAGTTCAGCAACGGCGGGAACACCTTGTTCGGCAACGCCGCCGACATGAACAGCGGATGGCTCCACAGACGCTCGAGCAGCGCGGCGCCGATTTCCTTGCTCAGCGGGTGGCTCTCGGGCAGTTGCAGATTGTGCTTGGCCTTGGCCGATTGATGACCGGCGGTAATCTTGCCATCAGCCCAATCGGCCTGCTCCAGCGCCTCGCGGATGCGGCCGACTTCGTCGCGGCTGAAGACGCCGGGGATGTGAATGAGCATGGTGCGCGGCCTGAAAGCGGAAAGGCGTCAATGATATTGATTCTTATTGCCTGAGCACAACCACCCCGTGAAGGAATCGTGAAAATCCCATGGTCGAAATGTGTAAAGAATGTAAATTAACCGCAAATAGCAATGTGTCTCAATTGCTACAGAGGAACACTTCCCCTATATTTCGCCGCCTCAACCTTGGGGAAGGTAACAATTCATGTCGCGTCAAAACATGCAAAATGCGCTCGGCGCTCCGCGCGCCTTAGCTTCTGCGGTCGGTATGGCGATCACAGCCTTTTCGGCAGGGCATCTGGCCCAGGCCGCCGAGCAGAGCGATGGCAAATCCATTTCGCTGGGCGCTACCGACATCAATGCCCAGCAATCGGAGACCAGTTACAAGACCGACGTCTCCGAGTCGAAGAAAATGACGGCACCTCTGCGCGATTCGGCCAAGACGCTCACCGTCATCCCGCAACAGGTGATCCGCGACACGGGTGCGATGTCACTGACCGACGCGCTGCGCACTACGCCGGGCATCACCTTCGGAGCCGGTGAAGGCGGCAACCCGAACTCCGACCGTCCGATCATTCGCGGCTTCGGTGCCGAAAGCGATATCTTCATCGACGGCATGCGCGACGTGGCGGCGCAGAGCCGCGAGATCTTCAACGTCGAATCCGTCGAAGTCAGCAAAGGCCCAAGCTCTGCCTATACCGGCGTCGGTTCCACCGGCGGCAGCCTCAACCTGATCACCAAGAGCGCCAAACTCGGCGACGCCTACAACGGCGGATACAGCTTCGGCTCGGATCAGACCCAGCGTTACACCCTGGACGTGAACAAACAGCTGACCGAAACTTCGGCGTTTCGTCTGAACCTGATGAAACACGAGAACAACGTGGCGGGCCGCGACGATGTCGACAACAGCCGCTGGGGCTTCGCCCCCTCGTTCGCCTTCGGCCTTGGCACCGATACCCGTGTAATGGTCGATTACTATCACCTGCGCACCGACGACATGCCGGACTACGGCATTCCGCTGACCCTGAGCAGCAACCGCAGCAAGTATCACGTCGATGGGCCGGCCAACGTCAGCAAGAGCAACTTCTACGGTCTGAACGACCGTGACTACCGTAAAAGCGTCAACGACAGCGGCACGATCCGCATCGAGCATGACCTCAACGAAGATACGACCCTCTCCAACAGCTTCCGCATGTCGCGTTCGACGCTGGACTACATCGTCACCAACCCCGACGACAGCCGTGGCAACGTCGCCAACGGCCTGCTGTATCGTTCGTCCAAGAACCGCAATTCGACGTCCTCGGGCTTCGTCAACCAGACTGACCTGACCACCAAATTCAACACAGGCAGCCTTGAACACAGCCTGGCCACCGGTATCGAGTTCTCGTATCAGGACACCCACAACCGCGGCTACAACATCGGCGTGGCAAGCACCGGCAACACCTGTAACGCCGCCTTGCTGGCGTCCCACGACTGCACCAGCGCCTACGATCCAAATCCCCATGACAGCTGGAACGGCTCGATCACCGACAGCCTGGCGTACACCGACACCGACGCCAAAAACAGCGCGGCCTATGTGTTCGACACGTTGAAATTCAACGAACAATGGTCGTTGAACCTGGGCCTGCGTCTGGATCACTACGAAATCGCCTCCAGTGGCTACTCCACCGGTGGCCGCGGTTCGGTGGCCGGTAATTTCAACCGCGAAAAAACCAGCGACATCTGGAGCTATCAACTCGGCGTCGTGTACAAGCCACTGCCCAACGGCAGCGTCTATGCGGCATGGTCCACCTCCAGCAACCCGTCGGGTGAAACCGCCGGTAACGGTGGGCAGGAGATCGCGGCCAACAACGCCGACCTCGATCCGGAAAAGAGCCGCAACTATGAAGTCGGTACCAAGTGGGACTTCTTCGACGACGACCTGTCGCTGACCGCCGCGCTGTTCCGCACCGAAAAGACCAACGCCCGTATCACCGATCCGGACAACTCCAGCTTCCAGGTCCTGGATGGCGAGCAGCGCGTACAAGGTTTCGAGTTCACCTACACCGGCAATATCACGCGCCAGTGGAAAGTGTTCGGTGGCTACACCTACATGGAAAGCGAGCTGGTCAAGACCTCCACCGCAGCCGACAAAGGCAATCACATGCCAAGTACGCCGCGTAACAGCTTCAACCTGTGGTCGACCTATGAAGTGGTGCCCAAACTCACCCTGGGCGCGGGCGCAACCTTCGTCGACCAGCGTTTCGGCAATGAAGCCAACTCCATCGAGATTCCCTCGTACTGGCGCTACGACGCGATGGCCAGCTACAAGCTGACCAAAAACGTCGACCTGCAGCTCAACGTACAGAACCTGACCAACAAGCGTTACTTCGATCAGATCTTCACCACTCACTACGCGCACGTGGCCCCGGGCCGCACCGCAATGATGAGTGCCAGCTTCCACTTCTGATTCTGTAGCACCGCACACCAGCCCCGCTTATTGACCTAAGCGGGGTTTTTGCGTGTAAAAGCTGAATAATTCTTAATGCTTTTTGCCATAATCCCGGCGCCCTGCCCCTTTTACCGATTTCATGGTGGTTTGCGTGTTCAAGAAAGTCCTCTTCCAGTTGCACTGGTTTTTCGGCATCACTGCCGGGCTGGTGCTGGCCGTCATGGGTATCAGCGGCGCCCTGTATTCGTTTTCGGACGAGATCCTGCATGCGCTCAATCCACAGAGCATGAGTGTGCAAGTGCGCCCCGAGGGCATCATGCCGCTCACGCGACTGGTGCCGTTGCTGGAGGCCGCGCAGGGCGAGAAGGTCTTCGGGCTGCGCATCGATACCGCACTGGGCGACGCCGCGCGGGTCAACTACGCGCCAGCACCGGGTGAACGCCGCGGTACGCAGCGCTATTTCGATCCCTTTACCGGGCAGATGCAGGGCGAAGTGATGGGCCAGGACTTCTTCGAGTTCGTCCTGCAACTGCACCGCTTCTTGACCATCGGCGACACCGGCCGGCAGATCACCGGCGCCTGCACCCTGATCCTGTTGTTCTTCGCTCTGTCGGGGCTGTACCTGCGCTGGCCGCGGCAGGCACTCGACTGGCGAGCCTGGTTGACACTGGACTGGGCGAAGAAAGGCCGCGCGTTCAACTGGGACCTGCACTCGGTGTTCGGCACCTGGTGTCTGGTGTTCTACCTCATGTCGGCCGTGACCGGGCTGACCTGGTCGTACGGCTGGTTTCGCGATGGGGTGAATGCGTTGCTGGTGGGCGGGCCGCCTGCGGGTGAGCAGCGCCGCCGCGACGGGCCGCCGGGGGGTGGCAAGCAGAGCCAGGCGAAACCCGAGGCCGAAGCAGTCGCAGCCGTCGACTACGATGCGCTGTTTGACAGCATCAAGCGCACCGCCGGACCTGAACTGACCTCCTTCGTGCTGCGCGTGGCCGCCAACGGCGGGCAACCGGCGAGCGTGTTCTACCTGCTGCGCAGCTCCCCCCACGAGCGTGCGCTCAACCAGATCTCGCTGGAGCCGGGCACCGGCAAAGTGCTCAAGCAACAGCGCTATGCCGATCAGCCGTTGGGCGGGCAGCTGTTCGCCAGCATCTATGCGCTGCACGTCGGCAGCTACTTCGGCATCGTCGGGCGCATTCTGATGACCTTGGCCAGCCTGTGCATGCCGCTGTTCTTCGTGACCGGCTGGCTGCTGTATCTGGACCGCCGGCGCAAAAAGCGCGAGATCGCCCGTTCCCGTGGCAATGTCGCCGAGCAGCCCGCCGGCGTCAGCGACTGGCTGGTGGCCTTCGCCAGCCAGAGCGGTCTGGCCGAGCAACTGGCGTGGCAGTCTGCGGGTCAGCTACAAGCCGCAGGGCACAGCGTGCGGGTGCGTTCGCTGGCGCAGCTGGACGACAACGACTGGCAGGCCACGCAGCAGGCGCTGTTCGTGGTCAGTACTTTCGGCGACGG
Source organism: Pseudomonas sp. GW821-FHT01A09 (assembly GCF_058986725.1). Classification (NCBI taxonomy): domain Bacteria; kingdom Pseudomonadati; phylum Pseudomonadota; class Gammaproteobacteria; order Pseudomonadales; family Pseudomonadaceae; genus Pseudomonas; species Pseudomonas sp. GW821-FHT01A09. Next base: position 173,512 of record NZ_JBYSWB010000011.1, on the reverse strand, counting down.
CCAGGCACCGGACAACGCGCGAGGTTTCGAGCGCAAGGTGCTGGGCCAGGCCTACGCGCTGGGGCATATCCGCTTCGCTCTACTGTCGCTGGGGGATCGTCAGTACGCGAACTTCTGCGCCTTCGGCCAGCGCCTGCAGGGCTGGCTGGAACAGCACGGCGCTCGCCCGGCCTTTACCCCGGTGGAGGTCGACAACGCCGACAGCGAGGCCTTGCAGCAGTGGCAGCGCCAGCTGGCACAACTCACCGGCAGCACGCCGACCACCGCGTGGCAGGCGCCGGTGTTCGAGGCCTGGAGCCTGCAACAACGCCAACGACTGAACCCCGGCAGCGCCGGCTCGCCGGTGTATCTGCTGGATCTGCAGGGGCCTGCAGGTAGCCACTGGGAGGCTGGCGACCTTGTCGAGGTGCTGCCGCGCAATAGCGCTGCGGCAATCGATGCACTGCTCAAGCGCCTTGGCCTGTCGGCATATGCCAAGGTCCGCCTGAACGACCTCGAAGAACCCCTTGGCCAGGCCCTGGCGATGCGCCAGTTGCCGGCCAGCACCGAGCATCTGGTGGGCCTGCACGCTCAGGCAGTGGTGGATGCGCTGATTCCGTTGGATGCGCGTGAATATTCCATCGCCTCGGTGGCTGAAGACGGTCGGCTGCAATTGATCGTGCGCCTGGAACGGCATCCGGACGGCACATTGGGGATGGGCTCGGGTTGGTTGTGCGAGCACGCGGCGGTGGGTACCCACATCAGCCTGCGCATTCGTCGTAACAGCAGCTTCCATCTGCCGAGCGAGGATGCACCGGTGATTCTGCTGGGCAACGGCACCGGGCTGGCGGGTTTACGCAGCCTGCTGCAAGCGCGGATTGCGCGGGGGCAGCAGCGCAACTGGCTGGTGTTTGGCGAGCGCAATGCCGAGCATGACTTCTACTGCAAGGATGAGCTGCAAGGCGCTGTGCAGCGCGGCGATCTGCAGCGGCTCGATCTGGCGTTTTCACGGGACCAGAGCGAGAAGATCTATGTCCAGGACCGCTTGCTCGACGCCGCAGTGCAGTTACAGCAATGGCTGGCCGACGGCGCCTATATCTACGTATGCGGCAGCCTGATCGGCATGGCCGGCGGGGTGGATGAGGTGTTGAAACAGGTGCTCGGCGAGGAGGCTGTGGAGCAGTTGGTCGAGCAGGGGCGGTATCGCCGGGATGTGTACTGACCGACACCGCACCCCCATGCACGGGGCTGACACCGCACTCCCATGCAATGACCGACAACGCACTCCCCTGTAGCGAGGGGGAGGCGCTATCAGGCGGGTTCGGCCAGTGCTATTTCCTGGGTTTCAGGCCGCTTGATCAACGCGTAAACCACCCCGGTCACCACACTCCCCGCCACGATCGCCAGCAGATACAGCAGCGCATGGTTCATGGCGTTCGGGATCAGCAACACGAACAAGCCGCCATGGGGCGCGGCCAGCTGGCAGCCGAAGTACATCGACAGCGCGCCGGTCAGCGCACCACCAGCGATGCTGGCCGGAATAACCCGTAACGGGTCCTTGGCCGCGAACGGAATCGCCCCTTCGGAAATGAAGCACAGCCCCAGCACCAAGGCCGCCTTGCCCGCCTCCCGCTCGCTCTGGGCGAACTTGCGGCGCGCGATGAAGGTGGCAATGGCCAGGCCGATCGGCGGCACCATGCCCGCCGCCATGGCCGCGGCCATCGGCAGTTGGCTGCCGTTGGCCAGCAAGCCCACCGAAAACGCATAGGCCGCCTTGTTCACCGGGCCGCCGAGGTCGACGCACATCATGCCGCCGAGGAAGATCCCCAGCAGAATGGCGTTGGTGGTGCCCATGCTCTTGAGGAACTCGGTCAGGGCCGCCATCACTCCCGCAATCGGCGAGCCGACCACATAGAGCATCAGCAAGCCGGTAATCAACGACGCCAGCAACGGGATGATCAGGATCGGTTTGAGCGCATCGAGGCTGGCCGGCAAGCGGATATAGCGGCTCATGGCCAAGGCCGTGTAGCCAGCGATAAAGCCCGCGACGATACCCCCGAGGAAGCCCGCCAGCAACGTGCTCGCCAGCAGGCCGCCGATCATGCCCGGCGCGAGGCCCGGGCGGTCGGCGATCGAATAGGCGATGTAGCCCGCCAGCAACGGCACCATCAGGGTGAACGCAGCATCGCCGACATGCTTGAGCGCTGCAGCCAGCGTGCCCGGTTCTTCGAAGGCCTTGATGCCGAACACGAACGACAGCGCGATCATCAAGCCCCCCGCCACCACCATCGGCAGCATGTAGGACACGCCCGTGAGCAGGTGCTTGTAGACGCCGGTCTTCTCCTTGCGCGCCGGGGCCGCGCCTTCAGCCTTGGCGCTGGATTCCTGCTTGGCTTCGGCCAAGGCCTTTTTCAAGGTCGCCTGGGACTGCTTGAGGGCCACACCGGTGCCGCAGCGGAAAATCCGCTTGCCGGCAAACCGCTCGGTAGCGACGTCGATATCGCAGGCCAGCAACACCACATCGGCCTCGGCGATCGCCGTAGCGCTCAGTGGATCGCGCGCGCCCACCGAGCCCTGAGTCTCGACCTTGAGCTCGTAGCCCAGCTGTTTGGCCGCCTGTTGCAGGGCCTCGGCCGCCATGAAGGTGTGCGCCACGCCGGTCGGACAGGCGGTGATCGCCACCAGACGCGGCGCACGATCGGCGCCGACCGCCGGGCCCGCCTCGGCCACCGGCACATAGGGCTGGGCCTGCGCCGCCGCATCGCGCAGAAACGCCTCGACGTCTTGCAGCGCATGGGCCGGCGTGCTCTGGTACAGGCGCTTGCCGGCGAAGCGGCGCAGGTCCAGCGACCCGGTGTTGACCACCAGCACCCACTCGGCCTCATCGATGGTGGCCTGGGTCAGCTGGCGCTCCGGATGCTGCGGATCATGCACTTCAACACTGGTGCTCCAGCCCTGACGCTGAGCGGCGGCATCCAGCAGGCGCGCACTGAGCACGCTGGAGACGCGCCCGTTGGGGCACGCCGTGACAATGGCTAACTTCATTTCAGACCCTCTTATTGTTCTGCGAGCGCGCGGACGCTGACGCCGCTTTCGAGCCGTTCCAGTGCATCGTGATCACCGATGCCGAAGCCGATCTGCATCACCGCCATGGCGGCGATCGCCGTGGCCTTGCGCAGGGTCTGGGCATCGTCATGTTGGCTGAGGAGCCCGTGGACCATCCCGGCCAACAGCGAATCACCCGCACCCACGGTGCTGGCGACATCCACCGTCGGCGGCAGGGCCTGCCAGGCGCCCTGGCTGTGGAACCAGTTGACGCCCTGAGCGCCCTGGGAAATGACCACGTGCTCGATGCCACGGGCGCGCAGCTGGGCGGCCACGCGGGCTTGATCGTCCAGGGTGCTGACGGTTTCGCCGAGCACTTCGGTCAACTCGTCGGTGTTGGGCTTGATCAACCAAGGCTGTGCCGTGAGGCCTGCGCGCAAAGCCGCGCCACTGGTGTCGAGCACCACCTTGAGGCCCATGGCGTGCAAGCGTTCGAGCAGCGCCTGCAACCACTGCGGGCTGATGCCGCGGGGCAGGCTGCCGGCGACGATGACCACATCGTGGCCTGGGGCGATCTGCTCCAGGCGTTCGAACAACAACTGCTGCGCCTCTTCACTGACCTGCGGGCCGGGGCCGTTGACGTCGGTGACACGGCCACCGGTCTCCGCCAGTTTGATGTTGCGGCGCGTCTCGCCCGGCACGCGGACGAACTCGTCGACGAAACCACGGGCAGTGAACAACTCATCGAAATGCCCGGTGTTGTCGGCGCCGAGAAAACCCGCCACCGTCAGTTCATGGCCGAGGTCGGCCAGTACCTGGGCGACGTTGATGCCTTTGCCGGCGGCGTGCACGTGCAGCGCGTCGCCGCGGTTGACTTCGCCCAGGCGCAGGGAGGTCAGCTCCATGGTCAGGTCGAGCGCGGGGTTGAGGGTAAGGGTCAGGATCTTGGCCATCATGCGTTCTCCACCAGGGCCCGCACTTCGGCGGCGGTGCCCAGCGTGAGGGCTTGCTGCGCCCACGCTTGTGCTTGTGCCAGGGTCAACTCGCGGACCCCGGCCTTGACCTCGGCAATGCTGCGCGCCGAGACACTCAATTCATCTACCCCCAGACCGACCAGTAACGGCACGGCTGCAGGGTCTGCCGCCAATTCGCCGCAGATGCCCACCCACTTGCCATGGGCATGGGCGGCGCGCACGGTGATGTCGATCAGTTGCAACACCGCCGGATGCAGGCCATCGGCCTGGGCCGACAGCGTCGGGTGACCGCGGTCGATGGCCAAGGTGTACTGGGTCAGGTCGTTGGTGCCGACGCTGAAGAAGTCCACCTCGCGGGCGAGCACCGGCGCCAACAGGGCAGCGGACGGCACCTCGATCATGATCCCCAGTTGCAGGTCGGCGACCGGGATCTCGGCGCGCAGCCGCTCGGTCATGTCCCGCGCCTGGCGCCATTCTTCGACGCTGCCGACCATGGGGAACATGATCCGCAGCGGGCGGTTGTCGGCGGCGCGCAACAAGGCACGCAACTGGCCCTCCATCAACTGCGGACGCTGCAAGGTCAAACGGATGCCGCGCACGCCGAGGAAGGGGTTTTCCTCCTTGGCGATCGGCCAATAGGGCAGCGGCTTGTCGCCGCCCACATCGAGGGTGCGCACCACCAGCGGCCGCCCTGCCAGGCCGTCGAGCACACGGCGATACTCGGCTTCCTGCACGGTTTCGTCCGGCGCCTGGGAGTGGGCCATGAAAATCAGTTCGGTGCGCAGCAGGCCGACGCCTTCAGCACCCTGCTCCACCGCAGCGGCCACGCCGGCGCTTTCGCCGATGTTGGCGAACACTTCCACCGCATGGCCATCGCGGGTCACTGCGGTTTCGTGACGACGGGCGGCAGCGGCCTGCAAGCGCTGCTCGCGGCTGTCGCGCTCGGCGAGGGCTTTTTCCAGCACCTCGGCGGCGGGCTCGACGGTGAGCACGCCGCGCTGGCCGTCGATCAACAGCGGCGTGCCCGGCGTGATCAACAGCACTGCGGCACCTGCGCCGACCACGGCAGGAATGCCCAGGGCGCGGGCGACGATAGCGCTGTGCGCCGTGGCGCCACCGCGGGCGGTGAGGATGCCGGCGACGCGGGTCGGATCGAGCCGGGCCACATCGGAGGGGCCGACTTCGTCCATCACCAGGATGTAGGCCTGATCCGGCGCTTCGACGGTCTGCACGCCACACAGCTCGGCCAGCACGCGGCGGCCGATGTCACGCAGGTCGGCGGCGCGCTCGGCCAGCAGCGCGTCCTGCAGCGATTCCTGCTGACGGGCAGCGGCCTCAATGACGGTGTTCCAGGCGGCGGCCGCGCTTTCGTTGTGCTTGAGCCGCGCTTCGACTTCGTCGGTGAGGGCCGGGTCGTCGAGCATCTCCTGGTGAGTGATGAATATCTCGCGGATGGCCTTGACGCTGCTGCGCTGCACCAGCGCCTCGATGTCGGCACGCACGGCGGTCAACGCCGCTTGCAGACGTTGACGTTCGGCCGCCGGGCTTTCGCCGCGCAGCGGGAAATCGAAATCGGCCAGCACCTGCACATGGGCCGGGCCCACCGCAATGCCGGGAGCCGCCGCGATACCTTGCACGCGCTGGCCGGCGACAGGGACTTGAACGCTGACTTCGGGCTCGATTTCAGCGACTTTCTCAACCACGGCGGTGGCCACGGGCAGCGCCTCGACTTCCTCACCCAGGCCAGACTCGATGGCCGCCAGCAAGGCCGGCAACGCATCGGCGGCAACGCTGGGCTCGGCGATCAATTCCAGTACCTGACCGCGACGGGCGCCCAGGCTCAACAGCTTGCTCAGGCTCTTGGCAGAGATCGCCGGCTCGTTGCTGTCGACCAGGCGCAGGTGCACCTCGCCGTCGAAACTCTTGGCCAGTTGCGCGAGGATCTTGGCCGGGCGTGCATGCAAGCCGTGGGCATTGGCCAGGGTGATACGTGCGCTGGGCCAGTCGGCCGGCACTTCACCGCCCAGGACTTCGAGCACCGCACGGGTGCTGGTGGCGCGCCCGAGTTCCTGGCCGCGGCCTTCGATCAGCAAGGCGCACAAGCGCTCGAGCAAGGCCTGATGGGCTTCGCCGAGGCTGGCCAGGCAGAACAGCCCGGTCAACGGCTGGCCGAGGTAGCGCAGCGGCTGGCTCGGGGTGACGAATGCCAGGCCCGGGCGCTTGACCGTCTGCTCGCTGTGCAGCCACCACAGGCCATCACCCAGCGGCAGCGCTTCGACCTGCTGCAGCACGGCGGCAAAGCCACCGCTCACGCAATCGGCCTGGCGCAGCAAACGAGCGCCGCGCCACACCAGTTCTTCGAAGTCGTCGGCGGCCACTCCCAGGCCGATCATCTGCGCATCCAGCGCCAGTTCCTGCGGCGCGCCTTGCAGCAGTTTCAACAACGCCTCGGCGGACGTGGCGCGGCGCAGGGCCTGACCGAGATCGGTCTCGCCCAGTGCGCGAGTCAGGAGCTGCAGCAGGCGCAGATGCTCATCGGATTTGGCGGCGATGCCGATGGCCAGGTAGACGATCTGGCCGTCGCCCCAGTCCACACCCTCGGGAAATTGCAGCAGGCGCACACCGGTGGCGTACACCAGGTCGCGGGTTTCGGGGGTACCGTGGGGGATGGCGATGCCCTGCCCCAGAAAGGTCGAGCCTTGAGCTTCGCGGGCCTGCAGCCCGGCCAGGTAACCCTCGGCGACCAGGCCGTCGGCCACCAGTTTGCCCGCCAGCAATTGCAGGGCGGCGGGCTTGTCCGCCGCCGTCTGGCCCATGGAAATCTGCTCTATAGTGAGCTCGAGCATTGCCTTACTCCTTTGCAGCGTCATCGGGGCGCTGAGGTATTGTTGTAGACGAATCGACATAGAGGCGATCAACTGCGCAACGCCGCTATACAGGATCAAGGATCGGCTGGTGTTGAGCGGGATAAGAGTACGACCCCGATCAAAGCAGATTTACCGCATGGACTCGCCAGCTGAATCGTTTAATCTAGAATGACTGGCACGTTACTCGATAATCTGCGACCAATGAAGCCCTTCCTGTCGCTCGGCGGTGCAAAAAACAGGTTGAACTGCCGCACGCACTGCGGATCGGTAACAATAGAGCCTTGGCCGACGCTCATGTCGTCTCGCTCAGCAGAACAAGGAAATTTCGGTTGAAACTCAGCGATATCGCCCGCCTGGCCGGGGTCTCGGTCACCACCGCAAGCTATGTCATCAACGGCAAGGCCGAACAGCAACGCATCAGCGCCGCTACCGTGGAGCGCGTACGCGCCGTGGTGGACGCCCATGGGTTCACGCCCAACCCCCAGGCCGCCGGATTGCGCAGCCGCCACACCCGCACCCTGGGCTTCATCCTCCCCGACCTCGAGAACCCCAGCTACGCGCGGATCGCCAAGATCCTCGAACAGCGCGCGCGGGCCAAGGGCTATCAATTGCTCATCGCCAGCTCCGACGATGACCCGACCAGCGAGCGCCAGCTGCAGCAATTGTTTCAGGCTCGGCGCTGCGACGCCTTGTTCGTGGCCACCTGCCTGCCCGCCGAAGACGACAGCTATCAGTTGCTGCAGAGCAAGGGCACGCCGGTGATCGGTATCGACCGCTGCCTGGACCCTCGGCACTTCTGCTCGGTCATCAGCGACGACCGCAACGCCAGCCTGCAACTGACCCGCAGCCTGCTGCGCCCCACGCCCCGGCATATCGCACTGATTGGCGCGCGACCGGAACTGAGCGTCAGCCAGGAGCGGACCTGGGGCTTTCAGGAAGCCCTCGAAGGCTTCGACGGCAACGTGCTGCTGCAACAGGGCGAGGCGTTCAGCCGCGAATGCGGGCGGCAGTTGATGAGCGACCTGCTGCAGCACCTGGGGCATCTGCCGGACGCCCTGGTGACCACCTCCTACGTGCTGTTGCAAGGCGTGTTCGACATCCTGCAAGGGCTCAGGCTCGACACCCAGCCGCTGCACCTGGCCACCTTCGGTGACACGCAACTGCTGGACTTCCTGCCGCTGCCAGTGAATGCCATGGCCCAGCAACACGAACTGATCGCCGAGCAGGCGTTGGCCCTGGCTTTGGCGGCCATCGAGCAAAACTCGTACGAAACGGGTGTGCACGCGATCCCGCGGACCTTCAAGCAGCGCATCGCCGAGGCTTGAGGATGCGCCTGATCGACACCCACACCCACCTGGACTTTCCCGACTTCGACGGCGATCGCCTGGCGCTGCTGGCCCAGGCGCAGGCCGCAGGGATCGAGCACATGGTGGTGCTGGGCGTCGAGCGTGGTAACTGGCAGCGGGTGTGGGACGGGGTCAAGGCCGATTCGCGCTTGTATGCGGCGCTGGGTCTGCACCCGGTGTATCTCGACTCGCACCGCCCTGAGCATCTGCGGCAATTGCGCGATTGGCTGGAACGCCTGGCGGGTGATCCGCAGTTGTGCGCCGTGGGCGAGTTCGGCCTGGATTACTATTTGCCCGAGCTTGATCGCGAACGCCAGCAGGGTTTGTTCGAGGCGCAGTTGCAGCTGGCCGCCGACTTCGAGTTGCCGGCGTTGCTGCACGTGCGTCGCAGCCATGCGCCGGTGACCGCCGCGCTCAAGCGGTACAAGCTCAAACGCGCGGGGATCATCCATGCGTTTTCAGGTAGCCGGGAGGAAGCGCGGGAGTATCTCAGGCTCGGTTTCAAATTGGGCCTGGGCGGCGCGGCAACCTGGCCCCAGGCACTACGCTTGCGCAAGGTGATCGCCGAGTTGCCGCTGGAGGGCGTAGTGCTGGAAACCGACTCCCCGGACATGGCGCCGGCCATGTACCCGGGGGTGCGCAACAGCCCGGTGCACCTGCCGGACATCTGCAGGGCGCTGGCCGAGATCATGGGCTGCACGCCCGAGGCGCTGGCCGAGGCCAGCAGCGCCAATGCCTGTCAGCTATTCAACTGGCCAGCGGGCGACGATCAGTAGAACAGCGTCCACAACGCGAACGCGGCGTACCACAGCACCGCCGAGCGCAGCAGCAGTTCCCACAGGCTGGCCAGGCTCTCGACGCCTTCAGCGCCCACCTGCGGTGCCGACAGCTCCCCCGCCACGCGACCGGAGCGGGCGATGAAGTCCCAGGCACTGAGGTGCCAGTTCAGCAACTCGTGTAGCATCACGCGGCTCACCGCGAGGAAGTTGCCCACCATCGCAAAGCTCGCCGCCAGCACCCGCACCGGCAGAAAATCAAAGGCATGACGCAACTGCGCAGCACGCTCGACCAGCGCCGGATTGCGCCCCTGCTCGGCAATCAGGGCCAGCAGGCGATAGCTCAGCGCCGCCACCGGCCCCAGCAGAAAATACCAGAACACCACCGCGAAGAAACTCTGATAGGCGTGCCACAACAAATGGTTCTCCACCCCCTCGAGCAAGGCCTCCGGGGTTTCGGCCACCAGCCCCAGATCGCGTTCAGCCACATGCACCGCTGCCTGCTCATCACCCCGGCGCCAGGCATCGCGCAACGGCCCGAGGGAAGCCTTGATGTCGCCGCGGCCCAGGCTGTAGATCACCACCAGCAAATGCACCGGCAGCGCCAGCAAGCCATAGGCCACAGGCTTGAGCACCAACAGCAGCAGGCCCAGCAACACCGCCGGCAACAGCACCAGAATGATCAGCAGCAACCACGGCCGCGCCGCCAGGCTGCGCTGCACTTCAAGCCGCGCCAGCTCGCCGAGGAAAAACCCGTCACGCTGAAAACGCTGGCGCAACGCAGAGAACTTCTCGATCAACAACACCAGCAACAACACCAGAAAACTCATTTTGCATCCTCTTCGGCGCGCAACCCGGCGCGATAGCGCACCCAGTCGAAGGCGCTGCCTGGATCGGTCTTGCGGCCAGGCGCGACATCGCTGTGGCCGCAGATGCGCTCCACAGTAATGGCCGGCCAGGCCCCCTGCAACTGTCGGGTCAAGGTGATCAGCGCCCGGTACTGCGCATCGGTGAACGCCAGGGTGTCGGTGCCTTCCAGTTCGATCCCCAGGGAGAAGTCGTTGCAGCCCTCGCGGCCATCGAACAGCGAGACCCCGGCATGCCAGGCACGATCCAGGCAGGAAACGAACTGAGTGACCCGGCCGTCGCGCTCGATCAGAAAGTGCGCCGACACCCGCAGGTGGGCGATCTCCTCGAAGAACGGATGCTCGCCGTGATCCAGTTGGTTCTGGAAAAACGGTTGTACCTTGCCGGTGCCGAACTGGCCGGGCGGCAGGCTGATGTTATGAATCACCAGCAGCGAGATCTCGCCAGCCGGGCGTTCATTGAAATTGGGTGAGGGGCAATGCTGTACACCGGCGCACCAGCCAGTGATAAGGTCCAACTGCATGGGCTTACCTTGAACGCGAGACAACCGGGAGAGTATGCCGCGAAGCGCAGGCCTTGTGCAGCCAGGTGTGCATCAAGCCTTGAGCTTGCGCAGGTTGGTGACCACCGAATCCAGCGCCCGATCGAACAGCAGGGTGTCGTCCAGCACTCGCACGTGGCCTTCACGGAACTCCAGCGCCAGCTGGGTGCGGGTGCGCTCCAGCACTTTCATCCCGGTGCGGTTGACGAAAATGTACTTGCCGGTGGACTCGATGATCGCCGTCAGCTTGCAGCGCAGGGTGAACTCGGCGTCTTCGCGGATCTCGACCCAGCTGCCCAGGCGCAGCTTGTCGACTTCCACCAGCCCGGCATCGTCATCGGCCAAGGCGATCTGCGCGTCGGCCGGCGCGGTCTCGGCACCTTCGAGCACGATCTCTTCAAGCACCGCGACCATGGGTGGCTCGTCGTGGGGAGCAGCCGGGTCGACGCTCTCCAACTCACGCTGGAAGGCCTGCACGTGCAGGGCTTCGAGCTGGCTGAAGAATTCGCCGGTGGCGAACGGGTCGAACGCCGAGCTGGTCAGGCCGTCACGCAGCGCCTTGAGCAGACCCGGGACGAGCTCCAGCAGACGCATGCGCGCGGCCGGCTCATCGTGCGGCTCGACGCTCCAGATCAGGTCGTCCATGGTGCGCAGGCCGCTGGTCCACTCCGGCGACTCGACGCCATGCTTGAGGCACACCAGCAGCAACACCTTGCTCCAGGCCTCTTCCAGCAGACGCACCACCACTTCGGGCAGGGTCTTGCCGAACAGGCGGTGATTCAATTCGATCTGCACCAGACGCCGCGCCAGGTCAGCCTTGGCACGCCCCTCCTCGGCATCGCGGGTGCGCTGCTCGAGCAGTTCGCTGCGACGGCGTTCGTCGGCGCTGAAAGCCAGAAAGTCCACCAGCAACTCGGAAAACAGCGCCGGATCGTCGACGAAGTCGTTGAGCAAGCGCTGGACGATCTGCTCGATGCGCATATAAAGGCTGTCGCGCTGATGATCGTCGCGGCCGCCCCAGCCCATGGCCGCCGAGGCGATTTCGTTGAGCAAGCGCCGAGCAGGATGACTGCCGCGGGAAAAGAAGCTCTTGTCCAGCACCGCCACTTTGAGCATCGGAATCTGCAAGCGACCGATCAGCAACTTGAGCGAGTCCGGCAGGCTGCCGTCGTCGAGGATGAACTCGAACAGCATGGCGATCAGGTTGATGACGTCTTCGTCGACCACGCCTACCACGCGGAACTTCCCGCTCTTGACGCTGACCCGGGTCAGCAGTTGTTCCAACTGATAGCGCAGATCGAAGTCGTCCTGATGCGCTGGAGCGTTCGGCACGTATTGTTGCAGGTGCGACAGCAGGCGCATGAGGTCGTTGGTGGAGATCGGCTGCGGCTCGCTGTGGGTTTCCATCTTCGGCGCGACGCTGCCGCGAAGGCCGTGGATCAGATCCTGCAGGGCGGTGAAGACTTCCTGCACGGCTTGATCCGGCGGCGGCTGGGGCGCACCGCTGCTGGTGGGGATATCGTTGTTGCTGCGCACACGGGGCGCCGGGCGGTCTTCGGCACGGCGGGTCGGCGCGGCTTTGAGCTCCGGCAGGATCCCGGTGGCGATGAGCAACTGGTTGGCGTCACCGTAGAGTTTTTCGGTGTCGCTCAGCACGTACTTTTCGAACAGCTTGAGGATGATCAGCTTGACCTTGATCTCCACCCCCAGGTTGCGCCCGGCCTGCAGGAAAAAATCGCAGAGCATGGCGGGGCCCATGGGATTGGTGGAGTCTTCGAGGCGGCGCGGCACCAGGGTATTGAGGCGCGTGGTGAGTTGCCCCAGGGCAAACCCGTCACGCGCGAACACCTTGCCGACCATGGCATCCAGGGCCACGGTGCGCTCGAGCTCATCGTTGGGCACCAGTGCCAACTTGTCATAGCTCATGGGCGGGGCCGGATCGTGGGCCACATCATATTGACCGATACGAACGAAGGCTTCGTAGAACTTGTCCAGAAACCCCCGTTCGATACTCTTTCGCTTCAAGCGCAAGTCGCGCATGGCTTCGAAAAAGTTGTTTTGATCGACGTTGTTCTGCGCCTTGTCGGCCATTTCGAACAGGGTGTCATCGGCATTGTCGAACAATGCCTGCAGGGCATGCTTCAACTGTTGTGCGGCTTTGTCGCGCACTTGCAGGAGGACCACAGGCAAACGAGCGAGCGGCGCACTGGCAGCCTGCTCGGCCGCTTTGTTCAAGGGCACCACCTTACCGTCGTTCTGCATGCTTGCCCCCTGCCAGAGTAGATTCGGAACCCGATATGAGAGATCGTTCACTGCAAGCCCTGGCATCCAAGCACCGCCCACCTGCTGAACACTCTTTGTCAGAGTTGAACAACGAAAGTTCACGGATCACGGAGGAAAACGTCAAAGACGTGACGTCAATAACAAGTCGCACATTATTATGCGAATTGCCCACGGCTTGCTAGTGCCTTCACTGCAAAGAGCACCTGCTGAGCCGTAGACCACAAATTTGAAAAATAGTTAGGAAAACGCCGACCAAAGGCACGATTATTTCCGGCGCATAGTGGCCAAATGCCAAAGGTTACCTCCCCGCACTTTGCTGCCTATAATCGCCGCACTTGTTCAGGGAGCCCGCCATGCCGAATCTACGCCTCGCCGACCTCACCGCCGAAATCGAAGCCAATGTGCGTCGCGCACTGCTCGAGGACGTCGGCAGTGGCGATATCACCGCTCAGTTAATCCCCGCCGAGCGGCTGGCCAAGGCCACCATCATCACCCGTGACGACTGCACCATCAGCGGCACCGCCTGGGTCGACGCGGTGTTTCGTCAGCTCGATCCACGGGTTGCCGTGCACTGGCAGGTCAGCGACGGCCAGCGCGCCACGGCCAATCAACCGCTGTTCCACCTCGAAGGGCCGGCACGCTCGCTGCTGACCGGCGAGCGCACGGCGCTGAACTTCCTGCAGATGCTTTCGGCCGTGGCCACCCGCGCGCAGTATTTCGCCGACAAGGTCGCCGACACCCAGGTCAAACTGCTCGACACCCGCAAGACCCTGCCCGGCCTGCGTCTTGCGCAGAAATACGCCGTCACCTGCGGCGGCTGCCATAACCACCGCATCGGCCTGTACGACGCCTTCCTGATCAAGGAAAACCACATTGCAGCCTGCGGCGGCATCGCCCAGGCGGTCAGCGCCGCCCACCGCATCGCCCCGGGCAAGCCGGTGGAAATCGAAGTGGAGAGCCTGGCCGAATTGAAAGAAGCCCTGGACGCAGGCGCCGACATCGTCATGCTCGACGAGCTCAGCCTCGACGACATGCGCGAAGCCGTACGCCTCAATGCCGGCCGCGCCAAGCTCGAAGCCAGCGGCGGCATCAACGACAGCACCTTGCGGGTGATTGCCGAAACCGGTGTGGATTACATCTCCATCGGCGCCATGACTAAAGATGTGAAAGCGGTGGACCTGTCGATGCGTTTGAGCCTCTGACTCAAGCGCTTCCCCACATCAGTAGCGCACCGATCGCAAACAGCCCTACCGATACTGCCGTCGACGTTCGTCCTACCCACTGGATGGATTGCCGGCAGTCGTGCCACCAGCTGTCGTCAGGCTGCGCCTGGGCATGCAGCTCCATGAACATCGCCACCAGCCCCACCAACGGAATCGCCAGCCCCAGCGCCCAGTAGCTGGTCAAGGTGTCGCTCGCTTCCATGGATTACCCCCGTGCGCAGTTGTGCTCTGGGGGGTTAGTGCCGGGCCGGCCGGGAAAGTTTCCGGGGCTGACGAATGGTGGCCTGGCAGCAGTCGCCCACAGGTCAGTCGGCAATCCGACCGCACTCTTCCTTGCCGCTACAGTCCCACTGTTTTACGACCTTGCAGGGGCAGGCACATGGCGATTTCGGTGAAGAAACTCAGCGGCAAGGACATCCCGCAAGAGCTGCGCGTCGATGACTCGGCGCCGGACGTGGTGTTTCAGGTAGAAGGCGCCGATGGCCAGGTGCACCATCGGCACACGGACGTGGAGGCGGCGGCGCTGGCGGTAGAGTTGAGCGAGCAGGAAAAGTCCGACTCCGGCGAGGCCTAGAGCAGCCAGGCTTCTACCACACGGTGGTCCAGATCTTCCCACTCGGCCATGCCGATCACCCGGGTGGTGTTGAGGCCACGCAGATAGCCGCGCAACTGTTGCCCGGCGGCGGTCCTGGTGGCGGGTTCGGCCAGTTCATCGTGCAAGACACTTTCATACTGTTCGAGATACTCATCCACCCGGTCGCGGTATTCAGGCAACACGGCATCACGAATGCGATCGAAGGTACGGCGTTTTTGCGGCGCGTTCACAAAGGCCTCTCTTTGGTAGTGGCGGGAAGCTGAACCGAGTGTAGAGCAACCGCGCCCCCGTCCGGTAGGGGGTGGAATCTATTGCCACTATTGGCCTTTTCGATGTGACCCAAGCTCAGCTGCTCTCCCGCTCGATCACCTCGCAGCCCAGCAGATTAAGGCGCTGCACCTCGCCCTCGAGAGCCAGCACGCCCAGGCTTTCCAGTACCCGCGTCGCCGCCAGCACGCCGATTTCCAGCGCTGGCGGCTTGAGCGTGCTGAGGCTGGGCATCAGCATCTGCGCGAAGGGAAAGTCACCAAAGCCGAGGATCGCGCAATCCCGGGGAATGCTCAGACCTGCACGTTGCCCCGCCAGCAAACCACCGGCGGCAAGGTTGTCGTTGGCAAAAATGATCGCGTCCGGCGGCTCGGCGCTGGCCATCAATGCCTGCATCGCTTGCTTGCCGGCTTCGAATGGCGGGTTGGTCGCATCAGGTGTGAACACCTGTGGGGTCAGGCCCAAGTCGGTCACGGTCGCGGCATAGCCTTCGCAGCGCTCCAAGGCACTGAGGTCGCCCGGGGCGCTGTTGAGCACATAGGCAATGCGTCGATAGCCTTTGCCGAACAGGTAGCGGGCGCTCTGGATCCCCACCTCATGGTGCGAGAAGCCGATCTGTACCGGCGCCCTATCCGGTTGATAGTCCCAGGTTTCGATCAGTGGGATGTCTGCCTGGGCGAGCATCTTTTCCGTGGTGGGTGAATGAAAGTGGCCGGTCACCACCAAGGCCGCCGGCGACCAGCCGAGAAAGGCCCGCACTGCGCTCTCTTCTTTTTGCTCATCGAAGTAACTGGACGCCAGCAGCGTCTGGTAGCCGTGGCGACTGAGAGTATCGCTGAAGCCCTGCAGGGTATTGGCGAAGATCGGCCCGGAGATGTTCGGCACCACCATGCCGACGATACGCCCGCGCGCCGAGGCCAGGCCGCCGGCCACCAGATTGGGCACGTAACCGAGCTCGGCCACCGCCGCGGCGATCTTCTCGCGCTGCTCGGGCGAGACCTGATCGGGCTGATTGAAATAGCGCGAGATCATCATCGTCGATACGCCCAGGTGCGCGGCCACGGCTGCCAGGGTAGTACGCCCGGCCGAACGCCGCTTGCTGCGCGTCGGGCCCTTGGAGTCGCTCAAAGGGATACTCCTGCGATCATTGAAAAAGACATAAGAAGGTAATTTTTGATTATTTGACGATCTATCCGGGAGTTGATGATACTTGCACCGTTAGCGCTAACGAAGTGTTTTATCGCTTGCTACTCGCATGAGCGAATGCCGCCGAACACTCTCCAGCACTGCATCCCCAGCACTGTATTGCTGCAGCGGTCGCAGAACCGTAGCAGCCCGGCATTCACACACGCGAGCACCAACCATGCATCAACACTTCGGGGAAACACTCAAACCCGCGCACTTGGCCCAGGCCATCGCGGCCGCATTGGCGCTGGTCGGCGCGCCCAGCTACGGCGCCGACAGCAGCGGTCAATCCGTGGAGCTGCAGGCCGTCACCGTGACCGCCACCCGCCGCGAGGAATCGCTGCAGAAAGTCCCCGTAGCCGTCACCGTGGTCGACGGCGAGCAACTGGAGCGCGACAACCGTACCGATATTGCCACCATCGCCCAACAGATACCGACCCTGAATTTTCGCACCAACGCCTCGAACAAAGACACTTCGCTGTTCATCCGCGGCGTCGGCACCATCTCCACTTCCCCCGGCGTCGAGCCTACTGTGGCGACCGTGGTCGATGGCGTGGTCTATGGACGCCCGGGCCAGGCCACCCTCGACCTGCTGGATCTGGAGCGTATCGAAGTGCTGCGCGGCCCCCAAGGCACGCTGTTCGGCAAGAACGCCTCGGCCGGCGTGCTCAACGTCATCACCAAGGCGCCCAGCGCCGAAACCCACGGTTACATCGATCAGTCGTTCTACACCGGCACCGAAAGCCGCACGCGCTTTGGCATCGGCGGCACCCTGGTGCCTGATGTGCTCAGGGGCTCGCTGACCGGGCTGGTGGGCAGCTACGACGGCAACGTCGACAACAAGGCCAACGGCCAGGAAGTCAACGGCTACAACCGCAAGGGCCTGCGCGGCAAGCTGGAGTTCACCCCTAACGAAGACGTCAAGCTGACCCTGATCGGCGACTACATGCAGAACCACAGCGATGCGCCCAACGGCGTGATCAGCCAGGCGCTGACCCCGGCCTTCGCCACCGCGTTATCGCCGGTGACCGCCAGCCACGACAACCGCCACATCGTCAGCGACTACCGCAGCCACGTCGAGGACATCAACAAGGGCCTGTCCGCCCAGCTCGACTGGAACCTGGGCGATTACACCCTGACCTCGATCACCGCCTGGCGCGGCTGGGACAACACCCAGTGGCAGGACGGCGATCGCCTTTCGACCATCAGCGCGGCGTTCCCCGGCACCGAGGACAAGGGCGACCTCAGTTACGACCAGTACTCGCAAGAGCTGCGCCTGGCGTCGCCCAAGGGGCAATTCCTCGAATACGTCGGCGGCCTGTTCTATATGCACGGCAAGGATGACGAAACCTACCGCCGCACCTTGCGCACCACCACCGGCAATACCAACGGCGTGGCCAACTACAGCACCACCAGCGACAGCTACTCGGCGTTTGGCGAGACCACCCTCAACTTCACCTCGCGCCTGCGCGGCATCGCCGGCTTGCGCTGGACCCACGACCAGCTCGAGTACGATCACCGCCGGGTGTCGACCTCGGCCACCACCGTCAGCGGCATTCAGCCGAGCACCAGCAGCTCGGGTTCGGTGGACGAAGACGGCTGGTCCGGGCGCTTGGGTGCGCAGTTCGACCTGACCGACAACGTCATGGCCTACCTGACCTACTCGCGCGGCTACAAGGGCCCGGCGTACAACGTGTTCTTCAACATGCAGCCGCGCGACACCGGCGCGCTCAAGCCGGAGACGTCCAACAACTGGGAGCTGGGCCTCAAGGCCACCAGCTTCGACAATCGCCTGACCACCAACCTGGCGGTGTTCCACAGCGAATACGACAACTACCAGGCCAACTTCTACGACACCGTGGCCGGTCAGGTAGTGACCCGTCTGATCAACGCCGGCAGCGTCAGCACCGAAGGCGTCGAGGCCGACTACGCCTTGCAGGCAACGCGCAACCTGAAGCTGTCCGGGGCCTTCGCGTACACCCGCGCGCGCATCGACGACTTCTCCTGCCCGGTGGGCGCGGCGGCGTCGTGCAACGTCAACGGCAAGACCCTGCCCTTCAGCCCGGACTGGAAGAGCTACGTGCGCGCCGACTACAGCATCCCGCTGGACAACGGCCTGGATGTGGAGCTCGGCACCGATTACAACTGGCAGAGCGAAGTGCAGTACGACATCAGCCAGAACCCCGACACCAAACAGGGCGCCTACGGCATCTGGAATGCCAGCGTGGCATTGGCCGACTACAACAATGGCTGGCGCGTGGCGTTGCTGGCCAAGAACCTGACCGACAAGTCCTATTCGCCGCTGCTGGCCAGTGGTACGGGGTATATCTATCGGGCGGTGCCGCGGGATGATCAGCGGTATTTCGGGGTGCAGTTGCGCAAGGATTTTTGACAAACAAAACCGCAAACACCTGTAGCGAGGGGGCTTGCCCCCGATTGAGCTATGTCAGCCGCAGAAGATATGGCTGAACTACCGCTATCGGGGGCAAGCCCCCTCGCTACAGGGGGAGCCCGATATTTTTTAAGGACAGCACATGACCACCGCAACACGACAACTCAAGCTCGGCGCCTTCCTCATGGCTACCGGGCACCACGTCGCGGCCTGGCGGCATCCTGAAGTCCCGGCCAACGCCGGCCTGGACTTCAAGCATTACAAGCACCTGGCGCAAGTCGCCGAGGCAGCGAAGTTCGACGCGATCTTCATCGCCGACAGCATCGCCGCCGCCACCGGTGATATCGCCAGCCACATGGCTCGCTCCGACTACTTCGAGCCGCTGACCCTGCTCTCGGCCCTGAGCGCGGTCACCGAGCGCATCGGCCTGATCGCCACCGCGACCACCACCTACAACGAGCCCTACCATGTCGCGCGCAAGTTCGCCTCGCTGGACCACCTGTCCAGCGGCCGCGCGGGCTGGAACCTGGTGACCTCGGATGCCGCCGCGGAGGCCCTCAACTTCGGCCGCGACAGCCACGTCGGCCATGCCGAGCGCTACGCCCGGGCGCGGGAATTCCATCAGGTAGTGACCGGCCTGTGGGACAGCTGGGAAGACGACGCTTTTGTCCGCGACAAAGCCAGCGGCCAGTATTACCACCCGGCCAAACTGCACGTGCTCGATCACCAGGGCGAGCATTTCAAGGTCAAGGGCCCGCTCAACGTCGCCCGCTCGCCGCAAGGTCGGCCGGTGGTGGTGCAGGCCGGGTCTTCGGAGGTCGGCCTGGAACTGGCGGCCGAAACCGCCGAGGTGGTGTTCACCGCGCAAACCTCGCTGGCCGCCGCCCAGGCCTTCTATCGCGATCTGAAAGGCCGCATGACGCGCTTCGGGCGTGACCCCGACGCCTTGAAAATCATGCCAGGGGTGTTCGTGGTGGTGGGCGACAGCACCGCCCAGGCCGTGGAGAAGTTCGAGCAGTTCCAGGACCTCGTCGAGCCGCAAGTCGGCGTCGCCCTGCTCGGGCGCATGCTCGGCAATTTCGACCTGTCCGGCTACCCGCTGGATCAGCCGCTGCCCGAGCTGCCGCTTACCGACAGCGGTCAACAAAGCCGACAACACCTGTTGACCAAACTGTCCCGGGACGAAAATCTCACCCTCGCCCAGCTGGGCCGCAAGATCGCCGGCGGCCGCGGCCATTACAGCCTGATCGGTACCGCCCACGACATTGCCGAGCAGATGCAAGCCTGGTTCGAAGGCCATGGCGCAGACGGCTTCAATATTCTGGTGCCGCACCTGCCCGGTGGCCTCGAAGACGTCGCCCGCCACGTCATCCCGCAACTGCAGCGGCGCGGAATATTCCGTCATGACTACACTGGCACCACGCTGCGCGACCACCTTGGCCTCGCGCGGCCTTCTTTCACTGCCAACAGGTAATCTGCCCCATGACCTATATCGCTGCCGAAAACCGCTACGAGAACATGCCCTACCGCGCCGTTGGCCGCAGCGGCCTGGTGCTGCCGGCGCTGTCCCTCGGGCTGTGGCACAACTTCGGCGACAGTACGCCCATCGACACCCAGCGCGCCATGCTGCGCACCGCCTTCGACCTAGGCATCAACCACTTCGACCTCGCCAACAACTACGGCCCGCCCTACGGCAGCGCCGAGAGCAACTTCGGCCGCCTGCTGCAAGAAGACTTCAGCCAGTACCGTGACGAACTGATCATTTCCACCAAGGCCGGCTGGGACATGTGGCCCGGCCCCTACGGCCAGGGCGGCGGCTCGCGCAAATACGTGCTGGCCAGCCTCGATCAGAGCCTCAAGCGCCTGGGCCTCGACTACGTCGACATCTTCTATTCGCACCGCTTCGACCCGCTCACCCCGCTGGAAGAAACCGCCAGCGCCCTGGCCACCGCCGTGCAGCAGGGCAAGGCGCTGTACATCGGGATTTCCTCCTACTCCGGCAGCAAGACCCGCGAGATCGCCGCCCTGCTGCGCGAGTGGAAAATTCCGCTGCTGATTCACCAGCCGGCCTACAACCTGCTCAACCGCTGGGTGGAAAAAGACCTGCTCGAGGCTACCGAAGCGCTCGGCGCCGGCGTCATCGCCTTCACCGCCCTGGCCCAAGGCCTGCTCACCGACAAGTACCTCAACGGCACGCCTACCGACGCTCGCGTCAATCGTCCCGGCGGCGGCTCGCTGAAAGCCGATCACCTGTCCGACGCCAACCTCGCCCACGTGCGCGCCCTCAACGACATCGCCCAACGCCGCGGCCAGAGCCTGGCGCAAATGGCCCTGGCCTGGACCCTGCGCGACCCGCGGGTGACCTCGGCACTGATCGGCGCCAGCCGCCCGGAGCAAATCATCGAGAACGTCGGCGCCTTGAACAACCTGGCCTTCAGTACCGAAGAGCTGGCTGAAATCGATCGCTTTGCGGTCGAGGGCGGTATCAATCTGTGGGAAAAACCTTCCAGCGCTGAGTAAGTGAGAGCTTCATGAACATCGTCGTCAAAGCAGTCGCCAGCGTGCTTGCGCTGGCCTTCACCCTCAGCGCCTGGGCCGCCGACCCCGCCACCCTGCGCATCGGTTATCAGAAGGGTTCGATCGCGCTGGTGCTGGCCAAGGAACATGGCCTGCTGGAAAAACGCTTCCCCCATACCCAGGTCAAGTGGGTGGAATTCCCCGCTGGGCCGCAGATGCTCGAAGCTCTGAACGTCGGCGCGCTGGATGTCGGCTCGACCGGCGATATCCCACCGCTGTTCGCCCAGGCTGCCGGGGCTGACCTGGTGTATATCGGCGCCGAACCGGCCAAGCCGCAGGCGGAGAACATCCTGGTGCGCAACGACAGCCCGCTGCAGGACGTGGCGGCGCTGAAGGGCAAGAAGGTTGCGTTCCAGAAAGGCTCCAGCTCCCATAACCTGGTGCTGCGTGCGCTGAACAAGGCTGGGCTGAGCTACAAGGACATTCAGCCGGTGTACCTCACCCCCGCCGATGCCCGCGCAGCGTTCGAGCAAGGCAGCGTGGATGCCTGGGCGATCTGGGACCCGTATGCGTCGCTGGCGCTGAGCGAGGGGCATGCGCGGTTGCTGGCCGATGGCACAGGGCTGGGGTTGTCCGGGCCGATCTATACGGCGCGGCGGGCTTATGCGCAGGACTATGGCGATTTTGTCCATGCACTGCTGGGGGAATTGACCGCGGCCGAGGCACTGACGCGCAGTCAGCGGGACGAAAGCATCCAGCTGCTGACGCAATCGATGGGCCTGCCGCAGGGGATTATCGAACGGTACGTGGATAACCGCCCGCCTTCGCCGATCCTGCCAATCGACGACGGGGTGGTGAAGGCGCAGCAGGCCACGGCGGATCTGTTTTACGGGAACGGGTTGTTGCCGAAGAAGATTGTGGTGGGGGATGTGGTTTGGAAGTGAGGGGTTGAGTGCCCACAAAGGCGTAGCAAGCTGCAACGTACCATCGAGATGTAAAGCCTTTTGGGTTGACATAGCAACTCGGTTGCCCAAAACTAGGCGCGAGGTCTGCAACTGCGCATTTTCGGGCTTGGCTTTCCAGTAATGGCCCCCTGAACCTTAGGCAGCAGTGAAACTGGTTCTCACTGACGTAGGGACAACCGATAGGTCGAGAGGCCGTTGATTTGGTTGGGTTCTGATCCAAGAGACACGGAAACGAGTCTCGAAGCTAAAGAATCGCTGCGACTACCCTCAAAAATATCAAAGGCGGCCTCAGGGTCGCTTTTTTTATTGGCTTGGCTCAAGCTCGATGACACCCACCTTTATTCCCTTGGGCAAAGCACGTGGCGTCCAAGTGATTATCTGGTAATGAAAGCCCAAATACCTATCTGATTGCCGAGGCTCCAACAACAGAGTCCCATCCACCGTTCTCAGTAGGGTAATACGCTTCATGCTGGCTCGCGGGTGATCCGGATCGTGATAAATCTCGGTTCCTTTCTTTATCAAAGTGGTAATGAATCGAGGGATCTCACCCGCCGCTAGCAATCCGCGCTTTTTCAGCTCCTGCTTTTTACCTTCCCATATATGCCTTAAGCCGAAACCGACTGCTGCCTGCCCTCGGTGCACTCGGTGTATTCCCACCCTCAAGTAGATATGGCCCTGGTCAAGCGCAAGTCGGTGGATCGCCGGGACAATTCCGAACACCATTCCGCCGTTCGGGTGTTCGATCAGCTTGTTGGTCTTATGGCTAAGGATGTCGGACACGTTATCTCCTGTCTCTGTTGGAGATTTTAACGTCTCGCTGCTTGAATTTGGCCTGCAAAGCGCTGCTGCATTTATCTCTTCAGAGCTGACAGCCCACCAGCAAGAGGCTGTCTAGATGGGGCTTTTGCAACAATCCAGGCTCAGCCGCCAATCTCTTTCTGCAACTTGGAGAAACATAAAAATTAACGCCTAGTCGCTCCAAGCAGAACGTGTGATCAGTCTTATAGCGTTGCCAGAAACAACAAAGCCGCCAGATGGCGGCTTGATGCAAAGCGCAGCGGAGCTTGCTTCGCACTATCTACGCTGCTGGATAGACCGTGACTGACTTCTGCCAGCGTTCTGGTGACAAGATCGATTATCCCGATACACCAAGCCTCGCTCCACTGATTGAGTGCCGCTCGATATTTCACCCAACTTCGAAGTGGCGCACAGACCTTACTGAATCACCTGCGTCATTGGCTTGCCCACCTCAGTGATATAGGTCGAAACGATTTCCGTCTCCTGCGGCCCATTCTTGACGATATGCGGCGCATTGGCCGGGGTTTCGAAGGTGTCGCCGGCGTGCAGAACATGCTCCGGCTGGCCATCGATCGCCACCGTCACCGAGCCACGGACCACATAACCGGACTCCAGCCCGGGGTGGGTGTGGTGCGGCGAGTTGGTGTTGGCCGGCAGTACGATACGGATCACGTTGACCTCGTAGCCGCTGGGGTAGGCGACGTGCTGCAGCGTCGTGCGCGAGCCCTTGGACGGCGCGCTGGTCGGTGTGGCGCAACCCGCCATGGCGGCGATGATTGCCAGGACAGCACAGGCTTTGATGTGGCGACCCAGTTCCATGGTGTTTCCTTTCTTTGATAACGGCCGAGAGAATCAGGCAGGATATCGCCTGCAATCATCATGGCAACAGCTTGTTACTCGTCAGTAGCCACCACAGGGAGGATCCATGGCCAACAAAGAACACCACTACCAGGTTCAAGTCATCTGGACCGGCAACCAGGGCACCGGCACCGCCACGTATCGCGGCTACAGCCGGGCACACGAGATCAAGGCGGCGGGCAAGGCGCCGATCGAGGGTTCGTCCGACCCCAGCTTTCGCGGCGATCCGGCGCGCTGGAATCCGGAGGAGCTGCTGCTGGCGTCGTTATCGGCCTGCCACAAGCTGTGGTATCTCGGGTTGTGCGCCGAGGCCGGGGTCGTGGTGGTGGAATATGAGGATCATGCCGAAGGGACGATGGTCGAAGAGCGTGATGGCGCGGGGCAATTTACCTCGGTGGTGCTCAAGCCCAGGGTAGTGCTGGCGCCGGGGTCGGATGTCGACAAGGCGAAGGCGCTGCATGGGGTGGCGCATGAGAAGTGCTTTATCGCGCGGTCGGTGAATTTTGCGGTGGGGCATGAGGCGGACATCGTATTGGCTCAGCCTGCCTGAACGGCCATCGTCAGATGGCCGCAGGTGAGATCGTTGAAACCACCTCAGAACCGTTGGCTTATGTTCAGGCCGACTGAATGAGCCCATCGATCATTGGATTGGCTCGATAGTGGACCTAGTTACCTTAGCGGCTCACCGTCAATATCCCGGATCGCTGCAGGCGATCCAGCTCGCGCATGACACTGCCTTTGCCTACATTCGCCCAGCGGGCAATTTCGTTGCCGTAGTAGCTTTTTTCCGGCTTGCCGAACAGCAGCGCAAGGATTTTTTGCTGGGTAGCTGAAAACAGCGCATCACTTAATGGCAGGGAGGACATGACTGGCTCGATAAGTCCCAAAAAGGGAACGATAGGTCCCTTTTCGGGAACTATCAAGGGCGCGTCAGCAATTCGAGATAGAAATGGCATGGATTGTTTCCTCTTCTGGGGAGGAACAATGGTTGATCGCGTCGACCCCGTCCTTCCCTCTTTGAGGCCGCTGCTGCCCGGGGGACCGACTGCATCTGTCGCTCTTTGCACGATGACGATCCTGAGATAGTTGGTGATGCGGAAATCGAAGCGTTCCGGGGTCAGATTTTCAGTTGTTCAAATTTTCCAGGAGTGGTGAACCGCCATACGACTCGGAACGCCGCCCCGCCACTAATTCGTTCGGACTGCTCCACGATCGCAGGCCACCACTTCACGAGATTCTCCGCCTTGTGCCAGTAGGAAGCCTGCCCCCACTGTTTCGCCAAACAGAATATGGGCAGTCCACTCTCTCAAAAGGCCTTTTTCTCAAACTCGCCTTTGGTGAATTTGTCTTGAGACACAACAGCCCATCCGCCTTCTGAACGAAGCTGTGAAACCCAGTTGATATCGCTATCAGCCCGATCGAACTTATCTCGTAACGGGACCACTCGGTAACCATCCGCTTTACAGAGCTCATGGAGGGCCCTCGCAAGAGCAGGTGGGAGATTATTGTCGATCAAAAAATTCAAGCCGCGACCCTTAGCTCAAACGCGACAGCGGCATCCACCGATGAGATTGCAATCTCGAATATTGTGGCAACTCGCCTGGCGTCCTGACCTTCAGCCTGATAGGCCTGGTAGATCGTCGAGGTATCTATGCCAATAGCGGTAACGATGGGTTTGCCGAAGTTTCGAGCAGGGTCCAGCACTATGGCTTTACTACGTTTCTGCGGATACCAACGTTGTGCGGCGCCCTCACTCGCGTAATCAATACCTTCATGGAGAGAAGGCTTGATCACCTGCTTGAACGCCCACTGCCGCCGGACCAGATCGAGCAACGCTTCATCGCCCGTTTCATCCAGAACCGTAGCAAAAATATTACGGCCATCCGTTTGGAACCGCTTGCAGGTGAATGGATAATCTTGCGCGAACAGCTCCCGGGCTTGTCTGGAGGCGCTTCGAATGGCCTGGAGACTAACGTCATGTTGCCGGAACGCATGGACGAATCTGATCTCAAGCAGATCGTGGAACCCCAGCACCTGCTCATCCAGAAATGTCAGTTCAGGTATCCACAATCCGGGGTGATCAACGCCCTGCGCGCTGTACCCGAAGATCCAGCGGCGAATGTCTTTTGCGGGAATACCGGTGTAGAGCGATGCTTCCCTGGGGGTGTAGAGGCCTACGCTTAGGAGACGGCTTGGTGATTCGGTATTAGTCATCGGCCCTCCCCTTTGCGTGAGTTCAAAACTGACGCCGATTTTGGGCGCTCGCACAGGTTCGATCAACCGTTGGCGGGCGTTTGGATAAAAAACTCTCGTTTCCTACAAGGTACTTCCGCTATTCGTGCAAGCGCGGGAAATCAGTCATCACCGAAGCGCTGACCACCTTTGCAACTACGACTACGGCGAGTGAACAAACGGTAAACGTCGCCCTCAACCGCTGCCGCCGCAAACAAGAAGCCCGGCTCAATGCCGGGCTTTCATTACTTACAAGTCCCACCCTTATGATGAGAACCTGTACCGCCCACCGGATGGGTTCCCTTCGGGCAAGCCGATGCAGATACCGAAACCATCGAGATCAGCACGACCATTACTGCGATAGCTACCTTCTTCATAAAGCCTCCGTGCCCTTCGAAATGCAGTATCCCTACTATCGGCGCGGCGGGGATTTGCTTGAAGTGATCGCCGCTGGCAGAGGGTAGCCGCGGCTTGCAACAGCAACATGGAGAAATAGAACAGGCGGCCAACGCCGTGACCGAGATGACCACCGCCATCGAGCAAGTCACGCGCAATGCCTCTTCCACCTCGGAGCTGTCCCAGGAATCGCGCAGCATCGCCATGAAAGGCCAACGGCGCAGTCAACGCAAGAGATTGAACAGATGATTGGCAGTATTCAGGCCAGTACCGCCAGCAATGTGAATACTATGCTGGATAGCAGCAACGTGACCGAGCAGACACTGGAATTGGCTGAGCTGGCGCAGAAGGCGTTGGGGATCAAGTCGGACCTCTGCCATCCCCCACTGCCATGAAAACGATGTTCAGTAGTGACCCGAGCCGAACCAACACGCCACACGCCACAGGCCACAGGCCGTTGGCTATCCAGCTTTGCTATCGCTTATCAAGCAACCGCTAGTCAGGCCGTATAGCGTCTGCTTGATCAAATTTGAGCAAGCATTTAGTATTGCAAGCACGTTACCACAACGTAGCTACATTTTTGAAAGAGGTAATACTATGGCTGGCGTACTTAAGACCACTGACGTGCGCTGTCGCATCGAGGAGGATTTGAAGGAGAGCGCCACGGCGGTACTCCAGAGCTGCGGCCTCAGCATCAGTGACGCGATGCGCCTTTTCCTCCGCCAGGTTGTAGCCGTCCAGGGACTGCCCTTTGAGGTAAAAGTCCCTAGCGAGAAAACCGCACGAGCGCTTGCTCAAGCTCGCGAAATTCGCGGTCAGTTCTATTCGATGGAAGAGATGCTAGAGGACTTGAATGGCGAAGCAGGAGAAGAAGCAAAAGCGGGCCGCAATACCTAGGAGCGTCGCGTACACGCCTGACTTTAAAAAATCCTGGAAGCGCTATGAGCGGGCAGGAATGAGGGACATGAATGAAGCCATCACGGTCATGTCCCTGCTTTTCGCGGGCAAGCCGCTACCTGCGGAGTATCTTGATCACGAGCTACGCGGAAACTGGGAAGGTTCTCGCGAATGCCACATCGGCGGCGATTTTCTTCTGGTCTACCAAGATGATGGCCACCTACTTATTTTTGTTGATCTAGGCTCTCACAGCGAGCTATTTGGTTAGGGCCCCCAGGCCGCGCGCTGCTGGGTAGTAGCCCGCTTTTTTCGCAAAAGAGAAAGGCAGCTATGAGCGGACACGCAATGGACTACTTCAACCGGTTGCAGCGTAGACCCTCGCCGTAACGACGAGGTTTACGAAGGCGTCACCAAGCGCTTGTGATTGGCGGTGAAGTGATCGCTGAGCTTCTGAACACAGCGGTCACCTAGCACCTGCGTCAGCACTTGCTTAGTGCAAGGCGCGTCTTACTTCCCGTCATCGAATTGATACGTGGCACTGAGTGCATCGACGACCGCTTTGGCGCTGGTGAGCGAGTGGTGCACCAGCCATGCTTGATTGTCCTGGAGGGGCTTGCCCATGGCGGCATCCTTTACTGCCTCCAAGGCACTCGCGATCAGGTCGGACGCTTGGTGGAGCGCACGATCACCGTTTACTCCCGCGTTTACGGCGAATACATAGTCCTTTTCGCCATCTGACCCGTAGTCTGAAAATTTTTGCTCTCTCGTGACCAATGGTTTTTTCATTGGGCATCTCCGTGGCTCGGCGTTGGACGCAGAGTGGCCGGTGAGCGGAGACACTCATACGAGAGGTTATCAGGCCGGCGGGCTCGAAAATTGGGCAATACGATAATAGGCATTGGTGTAACTCCTAGAGTTGAGGAGCTGCCACGGTTCGCCGTCAAACGAATGAGGGTGGCAACTGTGCGCAGGTTGACGGACCGGAACTCTAGGAACCCGGCAGACCCGAAGGTCTCCCACGCACAGCCGCCATAACAAAATGTGCAGGCACAAAAAAGCGCCTGCAATCGTCATGGGGGCGCCTGTGCGCCTAGAGTTGATCGGGCCGTCAAACCCGGTCGCTGAATGTGCAGCGACGGGGCGAACGATACCGAGCATCAGGGAGGGCTGCAATGGCCTTGATCTGCAGACACGTTGCGGGGCATGTCGGGCGGTAGTATTCGAGTAAAAATCAGGACGCAAAAAAACCGCACTGAGCGGCTGGGGATGCAGGAGAAGGGAAATGGTGCCGGAGATAGGAATCGAACCTACGACCTTCGCGTTACGAGTGCGCTGCTCTACCGACTGAGCTACACCGGCTTTTCGTACCACGCAAAATAACATTACAAATCGCGTGCCGCAACGGCAGATTTTAGACATAACTACATCTATGATCCCGGGCAACTCATTGGAGCATAAACTAAAGACGCTGTGGTAGAACAAGCCCAAGCCCCTGACGCGTTACGCGTCCACGTTATGACTTGGCCTGAGACACTTGCAGGAGCATTAATTAACGTACATCCAACGGACCCAATACCACTTACAGAATCATAAGATGCGGTCACAGGATTACAGTTTGCGCTACTGGAAGGGCCCCCTATATCACTAGGACCGGATATACTATAACCCTGGCTCAGGTTAACTTCGAATACCTTCGTGAGCGACGAGGTCTCCTCAACCCCCGCAACTACTTTCGCTTTTGCCAAATATTTGGAATAAGAGGGTATAGCGATTGCAGCCAGCACCCCAACTATGGCAACGACAATCATCAATTCAATGAGATTAAATCCTTTTTGCTGATTCATCATCGAAACTCCAGTATCGCAAAAAATAAAGCCCCTAATATACGGGGCTTTATCTACAGCAGTACCGTTAAATTACAGATTCAGCATCAGCAGCCTTTAGGCTTCAAATCTGCACCGATAGAAGCGTTTGTGGAGCAAGTCCACCCGGTAGATGCGTTGCGAGTAAGAGTAATAACGCCGCCACTAACAGAGGCTGGCGCATTCGCCAAGGTGCAAACTAAAGTGCCTGTAACGCCGGTGGTGAAGGTAATTGTGCAGTTAGGCGTTGGGGAAACACCGCCAAGATCCGCTACTGTAGCGGGCGTATTCCCTTGGTTCAGTTGATCTTCAAAGTTTGTTTTCAGAGCCGAAATTTCAGCAAGGCCGGCTGAAGTCTTAGCGCGCGCCTGGTACTTCGAGTAGGCAGGAATAGCGATAGCGGCCAAGATACCAATGATTGCAACCACGATCATCAGTTCGATAAGCGTAAAACCTTTTTGCCCTTTCATATACTTCTCCGAAGTCAGATTTTTGAAGCCCTCAGGCCTGAGTTGTATTTAGCAAACTCCATGCCACTTTTCGCTCCCCCTCACGAGGCGATCTCTGCACGAATTTCGGCGCATACATAACGCGCAAAAGGTAGATTTATGACGTTTTTTGTCACTTTGACGGGGAGATTTGGCTCCAGAGCTCGACTACGCTATAACTCTCCCAATTCGGTGTTTTAGGTACCTATATGAACGATATCGCCTTATCCGGCTTGGCCAAGCAACTGGTGCTCGCGGAGATCCTGACAGACAAAAGCGCGCAGCAAGCGTTCGCTCAGGCACAGCGAACCAAAACACCATTCGTCCATTTTCTGGTCCAAAATAAGCTGGCGAACAGCCGTGAAGTGGCGGAAGTGGCTGCCGATCAATTCGGCGTTTCCTTGCTTGACCTAAAAACGCTTGACAGGGAAAGTCAGCCGCAAGGCGTCATCAGCGAAAAGCTCATTCGCCAGCACCATGCACTTCCACTCTGGCGCAGAGGCAATAAGCTGTTCATCGGCCTCTCCGATCCAACCAACCACCAGGCTATAAACGACATTCAGTTTAGTACAGGTCTGACTGCAGAAGCGATACTTGTCGAAGACGACAAGCTGACTGAAGCGATAGAAAAATTTTTCGATAACGGCGCCACCGGCCTCGAAGACATGGCAGATGTCGATCTCGATGGCATGGATGTCGAGTCAGTCGGCGACGATCGCAATGAACCTATTGCGGGCCAAGACGCAGACGACGCGCCAGTGGTCCGATTTGTAAATAAAATGCTATTGGATGCTATCCGTGGCGGCTCCTCAGATCTGCATTTCGAACCATATGAAAAAACCTATAGAGTCAGATTTCGCACAGACGGGATGCTGAGGGAAATCGCGAAACCTCC
Organism: Pseudomonas sp. GW821-FHT01A09; assembly: GCF_058986725.1. NCBI lineage: Bacteria > Pseudomonadati > Pseudomonadota > Gammaproteobacteria > Pseudomonadales > Pseudomonadaceae > Pseudomonas > Pseudomonas sp. GW821-FHT01A09. The sequence goes on along the minus strand of NZ_JBYSWB010000011.1, from coordinate 143,264 downwards.
TATTAATCTGGCTAATCGTATTGCGGCACGCCTGAAAGTAATGGCGAGCCTGGATATATCCGAGCGTCGGAAACCGCAAGATGGCCGTATCAAAATGCGTATTTCCAAAAATAAAGCAATCGACTTCCGAGTCAATACACTCCCTACTTTGTGGGGCGAAAAAATCGTAATGCGTATTCTGGACCCGTCGAGTGCGCAGATGGGTATTGATGCCCTTGGGTATGAACCGGAACAGAAAGAACTCTACCTTCAAGCACTACGCCAGCCCCAAGGCATGATATTGGTCACTGGCCCCACGGGATCGGGAAAAACTGTTTCCCTCTACACAGGCATCAACATTCTCAATACGGTAGACATAAATATTTCTACTGCAGAAGACCCCGTAGAAATAAACATGGAAGGTATTAACCAGGTTAACGTCAACAACCGTCAAGGCCTGGACTTTGCCTCAGCTCTACGCTCTTTTCTACGCCAAGACCCTGACGTCATTATGGTAGGGGAAATTCGAGATCTGGAAACCGCCGAGATTGCCATAAAAGCTGCACAAACTGGTCACTTGGTACTTTCCACCCTCCACACAAATAGCGCCGCAGAGACGTTGACCAGGTTGCAGAACATGGGTGTTGCAGGATTTAACATCGCTACATCGGTCAACTTGATCATTGCGCAACGACTTACTAGAAAGCTATGCACTCACTGCAAAAAGACATCAGATATTCCTAGAGAAGCACTAATAGCAGAGGGATTCCCGGCCGACAAAATCGGCTCATTCATAGTGTATGAACCCGTGGGGTGCGAACAATGCACCGGTGGATACAAGGGGCGACAAGGAATATATGAAGTTGTCAAAAACACTCAAGCACTACAACGGCTAATTATGGAGTCTGCAAACTCGATCGAAATTGCTGACCAGATGCGCAGAGAGGGATTCAAAGATCTCCGCTCTTCTGGACTATCGAAGGTAATGCAGGGAGTAACTAGCTTAGCCGAAATCAACCGGGTAACCAAGGATTAAACATGGCCCCCAAACCTGTAAAAACCACGGTTTACACTTGGGAAGGCTCGGATCGCAAGGGCGCTAAAATTTCCGGAGAGACCACCGGGATCAATATTGCCATTGTAAAAGCCCATTTACGCAAACAGGGGATAACCCCACAAAAAGTCCGTAAAAAAAGCGCACCCTTGTTTGGAAAGGGCAAAAAAATAAAGCCCATGGACATTGCTCTCTTTACCCGTCAGATGTCAACGATGATGAGGGCAGGCGTACCATTGCTACAATCATTCGACATCATCGCGGAGGGTGTTGACAACCCAAAGATGCGAGATCTCATCCTTGAGTTAAAACTCGAGGTCTCAGCGGGCAATAGCTTTGCAAGCGCTTTAATGCAGAAGCCCCAATACTTTGATGATCTTTACTGCAACTTAGTCAATGCAGGCGAACAAGCCGGCGCCCTTGAGGCCTTGCTCGACAGGGTAGCAACATACAAGGAAAAAACTGAGGCACTTAAAGCTAAAATCAAAAAAGCAATGACTTATCCCATCGCTGTAGTAGTAGTCGCATGCATCGTTTCTGCAATCTTGCTAATCAAGGTCGTACCTCAGTTCGAGATAGTTTTTTCGGGATTTGGCGCTGGACTACCAGCCTTTACCCAGTTTGTAATTAGCATATCTCGCTATCTACAGGAGTGGTGGTGGATAGTCTTGATTGCATTGGTGGGAATAATGTATAGCTTCAAATATGCACTCAAAAAAAGCCAGCGAATGCGAGATGGCATTGATAGGCTGCTGCTTAAGCTGCCAATTGTGGGACAGATACTTTATAAATCTGCGATAGCACGATACGCACGTACACTATCGACTACTTTCGCCGCTGGCGTCCCTCTTGTCGAAGCATTAGATTCAGTTTCGGGCGCCACAGGGAATGTAGTGTTCAAAAACGCAGTAGGCAAAATAAAACAGGATGTATCATCTGGTACTCAGTTAAATGTTTCTATGCGTTCCACAGGCGTATTCACCAGTTTGGCTATACAAATGACTGCCATCGGAGAGGAGTCAGGTGCTCTAGATGAAATGCTAGACAAAGTAGCAGGCTTTTATGAGGTAGAAGTAGACAACATGGTAGATAGCCTCACCAGCCTAATGGAACCTTTTATCATGGCGATACTTGGCGTGGTGGTAGGCGGCCTCGTCGTCGCCATGTACCTCCCAATCTTCCAACTCGGCAACGTCGTATAACATGTCCCTACCCGAATTCCTGGCCAGCTCCCCCCTGGCCTTCACCCTCTGTTCCCTGCTCCTCGGCCTTCTCGTCGGCAGCTTCCTCAACGTCGTGATCCACCGCCTCCCGATCATGCTCGACCGCGACTGGAAGGCCCAATCCCGAGAAATCCTCGACCTCCCAGCCGAGCCGCAGCCCGAACGCTACAGCCTGATCCTCCCCAACTCCACCTGCCCGCACTGCAATCACAAGATCCGCGCCAGCGAAAACATCCCGATCATCAGCTACCTGTTTCTCAAAGGCCGCTGCTCCGCCTGCCAGGCCCCCATCAGCAAGCGTTACCCACTCGTGGAGCTGGCGAGCGGCCTGCTAACCGCCTTCATCGCCTACCACTTCGGCTTCGGCTACCCGGCAGGGGCTTTCATGCTCCTGACCTGGGGCCTGTTGGCGATGAGCATGATCGACATCGACCGCCAACTCCTCCCCGACGCCATCGTGCTGCCTTTGCTCTGGCTAGGCCTGATCGTCAACAACTTCGGCCTGCTCACCGATCTCTCCAGCGCGCTGTGGGGCGCGGTGTTCGGCTATCTCTCGCTGTGGCTGGTGTTCTGGCTGTTCAAGCTGGTGACCGACAAGGAGGGCATGGGCTACGGGGATTTCAAGTTGCTGGCCATGCTCGGCGCCTGGGGCGGCTGGCAGATTTTGCCGCTGACGGTACTGCTGTCGTCGCTGGTGGGTGCGGTGCTTGGGGTCATGCTGTTGAAGCTGCGTGACCAGGCCACCAGCACGCCGATCCCCTTTGGTCCTTATCTGGCGATTGCGGGGTGGATTGCATTGCTGTGGGGTGGTCAAATAACCGCTTCGTACCTGCAATTCGCCGGATTCTAAATGACCACAGCTGCAAAAACCTGGGTGCTGGGCCTGACCGGCGGCATCGGCAGCGGCAAGAGCGCCGCTGCCGAGCGCTTCGCCGCGCATGGGATTCATGTGGTCGATGCCGACCAGGCTGCGCGCTGGGTCGTCGAGCCTGGGCGCCCCGCTTTGCAAAAACTGGCCGAGCATTTTGGTGCCGAGATTCTGCAGCCCAGCGGTGCCTTGGATAGGCAGGCGCTGCGCAAACGCATCTTCGAGGACGCAGAGCAGCGGCGCTGGGTCGAGGCGCTGCTGCATCCGCTGATCGCACAGGAAATTGCCGATAACCTGGCTCAGGCCACTTCGCCTTATGCGGTGTTCGTGTCACCGTTGATGGTGGAGTCCGGGCAGTACAAGCGCACCGACCGCTTGTTGGTGATCGACGCGCCGGCGCAGCTGCAACGCGAGCGCACGCTGAAGCGCGACACTACGACCCCGGAGCAGGTCGAGGCCATCCTCAAGGCTCAGGCCAGTCGTGAACAACGCCTGGCGCTGGCCGACGACGTGGTGCTCAACGACCGTGATCTGGCCTGGCTGCACAGCGAGGTCGACCGTCTGCATCACTTTTACCTGACATTGCCTGGAGCCCCTGAATGAGCCAACCCCTGACCGTCGAATGCCCTACCTGCGGCGCGCCTGTGGAGTGGAATGCGGCCAACGCCAATCGCCCGTTCTGCTCCGACCGCTGCAAACTGATCGACTTGGGCGCCTGGGCGTCGGAGGAGCACAAGATCCCGGTTAGCCCGGATGCTGAGGATGATTTGTTCTCGGATGATTTGCCGCCGCGTGAGCATTGATCTGTTGGTGAGGGCTGTGGGCCTCTTCGCGGGCAAGCCTTGCTCCCACAGGTGTTCGCTTCAGGTCAGGGGTGTTGCAAAGGGCCTTTTTGTGGGCAGAGCGTGCTCCTGCACACCGGCTGTAGCGAGGGGGCTTGCCCCCGACAGGGTGTGTCGGCCATAGGTGAGTTGACTGATACACCGCAGTCGGGGGCAAGCCCCCTCGCTACAGGGTGTTGCTGCGGCAACAGTTGGTGTACAGAAAGCCTGGGTTGCAACAGCGCTACAACCTGCTCGGGATGCCATCAAAGCTGAAAATCTACTGACTTTTCAGTAGCCTGCAACCGATCCCATGCTAGCGGCACAGCCGTTGCAATCACCCTCTGACGAACGTAAACGTCGGAGTGTGTCCTTTGCCCTTGTTGCCCTCGCCCCTGGATTTTCCCGACAGCCCTGTCTCCCGTGCTTTCGCACAACCGCTGATGCTTGGCCTGTTCCTGCCGGTGCAGTCCGGCGGCTGGAGCGCCTCGGCCTTGCCACGCAGCACCGACTGGCGTTTCGAGTACAACAAGCAGCTGACCCTGCGCGCCGAAGCCCTCGGCTTCGATCTGGTCTTCGCGCTGGCGGAGTGGCTGGGCAAGGGCGGCTATGGCGGCGAAATCCGCTACCACGATGAGTCGTTGGACGCCTTTATCACCCAGGCGGCGCTGGCCTCGGTGACCGAACGCATCCTGCTGATCTCCACCCTGCACGTGCTCTACGGCCCTTGGCACCCGCTGCACCTGGCCAAGTTCGGTGCCACCCTGGATCACATCAGCAACGGCCGCTGGGGCCTCAACCTGGTGACCGGCCACCGCCATCGCGAGCATCGCCGCTTCGGTCAGGCGCCCATCGAGCACGATCAGCGCTACCACCAGGCCGATGAGTTCATTCGTGTGGTCCAGCAGCTCTGGACCGGCACCGAGAACCTCGACTTCAACGGCGACTATTACCGCCTCGAAGAAGCCTACAGCAGCGTCAAGCCGTGCTTCGGCCGGCCGGTGCTGGTCAATGCCACTGGCTCCACGGCGGGCATCGATTTCGCCGCGCGGCACTCGGACATCATCTTCACCACCAGCCCCGGCAGCGCCGAGATCGAAGACGCGCTGGCGAAATTGCCCGACCACCTGCAGCGCATCAAACAGGCCGCCAAGGGCTATGGCCGCGAGGTGCGGACCTTGATCAACCCGCTGGTGATCTGCCGCGACAGCGACGCCGAGGCCTGGGAAGTGCACGCCGCGATCACCGCCGCCGGCGACCCCGGCACCCTGGAAGGCCACGCCCGCGAGGCCAGCGACGCCCATGCCTGGCGCGGCCATCAGGCGGCGCACCGCTACGTGGGCGGCAACATCCAGCTGGTGGGCAGCCCCGAAACCGTGGTGCGCGACATCATCCGCCTCAAGCAGGCCGGCATCGATGGCATCCAACTGAGCTTCTTCGACTTCGCCCCGGATCTGGAACAGTTCGGCGAGCGCGTCCTGCCGCTGCTGTACCAAGCCGGCCTGCGCTACTGATCAACATTGCAAGGAAGACTGTGCATGGCCTTTTCTCGTCGCCAATTCATCGCGGGTCTGTCCGCGCTGCCCTTGCTGGGCGCCAGCGTGCCGTTCCTGCCCAGCGCTCTTGCGGCCGCCACCGCCGAGGCCGCGAGCGGTCGGCGCATCTTCAACCTGCTGGTCAACCCTGAGCCACCGTCGTTGAGCTCGTTCAACACCACCGCGGGCACCACCATCACCGCCAGCAGCAAGGTCCTCGAAGGCCTGCTCGGTTACGATGAGCAACTGGCGCCACAACCGCGGCTGGCCACCGCCTGGAAGGTCGCCGACGACGGCCTGAGCTACCACTTCGACCTGCGCCAGGGAGTCAAATGGCATGACGGCCAACCGTTCACTTCAGCCGACGTGGCCTTCTCGCTGGATCTCATCAAGCGCTATCACCCGCGCGGCGGCAGCACCTTCGCCAACCTGACGGCGGTGGACACGCCGGACGAACACACCGCCATCGTACGCCTGGGCAAACCGGCGCCGTACCTGATTCGCGCGTTCGCGGGCGGTGAAACACCGATCCTGCCCAAGCACCTCTACGACGCTGGCGACCCGCTGAGCAACCCGCACAACAACGCGCCCATCGGCACCGGCCCCTATCGCTTCAAGCAGTGGCAGCGCGGCAGCTTCATCGAGTTCGAGCGTAACGCCGACTACTGGGGCGCCAATCCGCCGGGGGTCGACACCCTGTACCTGAAAGTGGTGCCGGACTCCGCCGCGCGCCTGGCCGCCTTCGAAAACGGCAGCCTCGACGCCGGCGGGCAAAGCCCGGTGCCGCTCAGCGACCTGGCGCGTATCACCGCGTCCGGCAAGCTGAAATCCACCACCCGCGGCTACAACTACAGCATCACGCCGACCATGCTCGAGTTCAATCTCGACAACCCGCTGTTGTCGCGCCTCGAAGTGCGCCAGGCCATTGCCCACGCCATCGACCGCGAGGTGATCAAGAAGGTGGTGTATTACGGCTATGCCGACGTCAGCGTGTCGCCGATCCCGAAAAACTTCCCGCAATACGTCTACACCGGGCCTGATCCCTACCCCTTCGATGTCGCCAAGGCCAACGCCCTGCTGGACGCCGCCAATCTGCCGAAAAAGGGCGCCTCGCGTTTTACTCTGACTCTGGATCCGCTGCCCTATGGCGACAGTTATGCGCGCACTGCGGCCTATATCCGCACGGCGCTGTCGCGCATCGGCATCGACGTGCAATTGCGCTCGCAGGATTTTCCGACCTACACCAAGCGTATCTACACCGATCGCGATTTCGACTTCGCGGTGGTCGGCATGGGCACCATGTTCGACCCGACGGTGGGCGTGCAGCGGTTGTTCTGGTCGAAGAACTTCCGCAAGGGCCTGCCGTTTTCCAACGGCACCCACTACCACAATCCTGAGGTCGACCGCCTGCTGGAAGCCGCTGCGGTAGAGGCCGACGAGCAGAAGCGCGGTGACCTGTTCAAGGCGTTCCAGAAGATCGTCATCGAAGAGGTGCCTTCGATCACCCTGGTGATGCAGCAGCAGGTGACGGTGTACAACGCTCGGGTGTCGGGTTTCGAGGGGGATGGCAACGGCCTGGATGGCAGTTTGGCGTCGGTGCAGTTGGGCAATACGGCGCTGGCCAATGGGTAAGCCTCTGCAGCTTCGCGGACAGAGCCCGCTGCCACAGGAGCCTTCGGCGGCCGAGCTTGGGCAGCGTGATGATCGGGGGCATGCCACCTTTGGCCAGGGGCGGCGGATGTTCAGGCTGGCGCGGCGCACGTTGTGGCAGGCGATACCGACGGTGTTGGGCATTCTGGTGCTGAACTTCCTGCTGTTGCGCCTGATACCCGGCGATGCGGTGGACGTGCTCGCCAGCGAGTCCGGCGGCGCTACCGAGGCCACCCTCGCGCAATGGCGCAGTCACTTCGGCCTGGATTTGAGCCTGGGCCAGCAGTTGCTCGCCTACCTCAACCACCTGGTGCACCTGGACTTGGGTGTGTCGCCGCGCTTCAACCTGCCGGTGGGCCAACTGATCGCCGAGCGCCTGCCCAACACCTTGTTGCTGATGGTCGGCGCCCTGGCGCTGGCCTTGGCGATCGGCATCAGCGCCGGGGTGATCATGGCCAGTCGCGTCGGGCGCTGGCCTGATCGATTGCTGTCGCTGACGGTGTTGCTGCTGTATTCGACGCCGGGCTTCTGGATCGGTCTGATGGCGGTGGTGCTGTTCTCGGTGACCCTGGGCTGGCTGCCCAGCGACGGCATCGAAACCCTGGGGCTGGACTTGCACGGTAGTGCCTGGCTGTTCGACCGCTGCAAGCACGCGATCTTGCCGATTCTCACCCTGGCGACCTTCTATATCGCGCTCTATGCGCGGCTGACTCGCGCGTCGATGCTCGAGGTGCAACGTCAGGATTTTGTCCGCACCGCGCGCGCCAAGGGCCTGCATCCCAGCCGGGTCGCCGTGCGCCATGTGCTGCGCAATGCACTGCTGCCGGTGACAACCCTCGCCGGCCTGCATTTCGCTGCGCTGCTGGGCGGCGCGGCGGTCACCGAGACGCTGTTCGGCTGGCCCGGCCTGGGGCGCTTGACCCTCGATGCCGTGCTGTCGCGGGACTACAACCTGCTGCTGGGGATCCTGCTGCTGTCGTCGATGCTGGTGGTGGTGATCAACGTCGCCATGGACCTGCTGCAAGCCTGGCTCGACCCACGGATTCAGGTGCAATGAGTGCAGCGTCTCCGTCCGACTGCGGCGTGTCAGCGACAGAGCGGGTGCTGACACTCTGCAATCGGAGGCAAGCCTCCGCGCTACACGCAGCAGGTGCAATAAACGCAACCCTTGTAGCGAGGGGGCTTGCCCCCGACGGCGGTGTTCCAGCGCCAGCGGTGTATCTGACCCGGCGAATCGGGGGCAAGCCCCCTCGCTACAGTGTTTGAGGAGTAAGGCAATGTCGATTACTACAGGCCGTAGCGAAACCCTCTGGGCCGCCTTGCGCCGCAGCCCGGCAGCGCTGATCGGCACCGCCGTGCTGGTAGCGATGCTGGCCATGGCGCTGAGCGCCAGCTACTTCTTCCCCGGCGATCCGTCGGACATGGTCGCCGAGCCGCTGCTGTGGCCCGGTGCCGACCCGGCCTATCCGCTGGGCACCGATTCGCTGGGCCGCAATGTCGCGGCGGGCATCGCCTACGGGGCGCGGGCGTCGCTGCTGATCGCCGTGTCCGGGACCCTGCTGAGCGTGGTCATCGGCGTGCTGGTGGGGGCCAGCGCCGGCTATCACGGCGGGCGTCTGGGCGACCTGCTGATGCGCATCACCGAAGTGTTCCAGACCGTGCCGTCGTTCTTGCTGGTGATCGTCATCGTCGCCATCGGCAACCCCACGGTGAACATCATCGCCCTGGCGATCGGTATCTCTTCGTGGCCGACCATTGCCCGACTGATTCGCGCGGAATTTCGCACCCTGCGCGAGGCCGATTTCGTCACCGCGGCACGCGCTCAGGGCTTCAGCACGGGCACCATCATCCTGCGGGAAATACTGCCCAACGCCTTGGCGCCGCTGATCGTCACCACGTCGATTCTGGTGGCCTCGGCGATCCTCATCGAAGCCGGGCTGGCCTTTCTCGGCATGAGCGACCCCAACCGGCCGAGCTGGGGCGGCATGATCGGCGCCGGCCGCGAACAGATCGCCAGCGCCTGGTACCTTACGGCGCTGCCGGGCTTCGCCATCATCCTCGTGGTGCTGGCCTTCAACCTGCTCGGCGACGGCCTTAACGATGCCCTCAACCCGCGCCTGCGCCGGTACATCCCATGAGCCTGCTGCAAGTACGCGGGCTGCGCGTGGGGTATCAAGGTGTCGAAGCGGTGCAGGGCCTGGATTTCAATCTGGAGGCCGGGGAGACCCTGGCGCTGGTGGGCGAGTCCGGCTGCGGCAAGTCCACCACCGCGCTGGCGTTGATGGGGCTGCTGCCCGGCAACGCGCAGCTGAGCGGTGAAGTGCTGTTCGAAGGGCGCGACCTGCTGCGCCTGTCGCCGCGGCAATTGCGCCAGGTGCAGGGCAAGGACCTCGCCATGGTGTTTCAGGAGCCGCTGTCGAGCCTCAACCCGGTCCTCACCCTCGGCGAGCAATTGACCGAGACCTTGCTCGCCCACACCGCCCTGACTCGCCGTCAGGCCTGGCAGCGCGCCGAGGAGCTGTTCGCCCTGGTGCAACTGCCGCGCCCGGCCGCGCACCTGCGCGAGTACCCGCAGCATCTGTCCGGCGGCCAGCGGCAGCGGGTGATGATCGCCATGGCCATCGCCTGCGAACCGCGGCTGCTGATCGCCGACGAACCGACCACCGCGCTGGACGTGTGTGTGCAGGCGCAGATTCTCGAATTGCTCGATCGCCTGCGCCGGGAATTGCGCATGGGCCTGCTGTTGATCACCCACGACCTGGGCGTGGTCAAGCAGCAGGCCGACCGGGTGATCATCATGCACGACGGCGTCGCCCTGGAGCATCGGCCGACCGCCGAGCTGTTTCGCAGCCCGGCGCATCCCTACACCCAAGGCCTGCTCAGTGCCTCGTTGGACCGTGATCACGATCAGCATTACCGGCACAACCGCCTGGCCGAGATTCAGGTCACCCGCCGTGCCGGGCAGCCCAACAGCTACAAGGTCAGCAGCACCCTGCACGCAACCGGCAAGACGCCGCAGGCAACGCCGGCGCAGAGCACACCGCTGCTGCGCGCCGACAACTTGAGCTTCGCCTATGGCCAGAGCGATGTGCTCAGCCAACTGTCGTTTCAGATCGGCGCGCGGGAGACGGTCGGCCTGGTGGGTGAATCGGGTTGCGGCAAATCGACCCTGAGCCGGGCACTACTGGGCCTGCTTAAACCCCGCGAAGGCCACATCCAATTCGCCGGCCGAGACATCGCCACGCTCACCGCTACCGAGCAACGGCAATGGCGCAGCCAGTTGCAGATGGTCTTTCAAGACCCCTACGCCGCGCTCAATCCACGCCACAGCGTCGAGACATTGCTCGACCGGGTGCAGCGCCTGCATGGTCAGGACGATGCCCGTGCGCGCCAACAAGCGCGCGAATCGATCCTCGACGCCGTGGGTCTGCCGCGCAGCAGTCTCAATCGCCTGCCCCACCAGTTTTCCGGCGGCCAGCGCCAGCGCATCGGTATCGCGCGGGCGTTGATCGTCAAGCCGCGGCTGGTGATCTGCGACGAGCCGGTGTCGGCGCTCGACGTCTCGACCCAGGCGCAGATTCTCAACCTGCTGGTGGAGCTGCGTGAAGCCTTCGACCTGTCCTATCTGTTCATTTCCCACGACCTGTCCGTGGTGCGCTATTTCGCCGACCGGGTGCTGGTCATGCATGACGGGTGCATCGTCGAGCAGGCCACGCCCCAGAGCCTGTGGCACAGCCCTCGGCACGCGTACAGCCAACGCTTGCTGGCGGCCATCCCCGGCACCCGCACGCCCGCATCGATTCAACGCCCACTGCCACTGGCCCAGCAGCGCTTGCCGTTCGCTGTGGCCTGTTAACCAAGGAGCCTTTTCATGACCCAACGTAAAGACACGCTCAAGCTCGGCCTCTTCCTGCGCGCCACCGGCCACCACCTGGCGGCCTGGCGCGACAGCGGCTCGCAGGCCGACGCCGGCATTCGCCTCGATCACTTTGTCGACCTGGCGCGCAAGGCCGAGGCGGCGGGTTTCGACACGCTGTTCCTGGCCGACAGCGTGTCGATCCGCGGCATCGATGCGCCGACCTTCGACCGTGTCATCGCCCCGAGCCTGAGTTTCGAGCCGCTGACCCTGCTCGGCGCCCTGGCCGCCGTGACCTCGAAGATCGGCCTGGTGGCGACCGCCAGCACCAGCTACAGCGAACCCTACAACCTGGCCCGTCAGTTCGCCTCGTTGGACCAGATCAGCGGCGGCCGCATCGGCTGGAACCTGGTGACCAGCAGCGACCCGGAAGCGGCGAAAAACTTCGGCGGCGCCCACCAGCGCCAGCAAGCCGCTCACGCCGATCGCTACAGCCGCGCGCGGGAATTCCACGACGTGGTGAGCAAGCTCTGGGATAGCTGGGAAGACGACGCGCTGCTGCTCGACAAGGCCAGCGGCGTGTTCATCGACCGCCACAAACTGCACTTCGCCCATCATGAGGGCGAGCACTTCAATGTGCGCGGGCCGCTCAACGTGCTGCGCTCGCCGCAGGGCAAACCGGTGCTGGTGCAGGCCGGCGCCTCGGAAGATGGGCGCGCCCTGGCTGCCTCCACCGCCGAGGCGATCTTCGCTGCGCATCAGTCGCTCGAAGATGCCCAGGCGTTCTACAACGACGTCAAATCCCAGGCCGCCGCGCTGGGCCGCAACCCCGAGCACATCAAGATTCTGCCGGGGGTGACCATCTTTACCGCAGCGACTTCCGCCGAGGCCCACGCCAAGCATCAGCGCTTGCAGGACCTTGTGCATCCGCAAGTGGGCCTGGCGTTGCTGTCGAGCCTGCTGGGCGGCGTCGACTTGTCGCAGCTGCCGCTGGATGGCCCGCTGCCCAAGGAGCTGCCTGTCACCAACGCTTCCAAGAGCCGCCAGCTGTTGATTCAAAAACTGGCAGCGGAAGGCCTGAGCATTCGCGAGCTGTACCTGAAGCTTTCGGGCGCGCGTGGGCACTGGACGCTGGTGGGTTCGCCGACCGAGGTGGTGGATCAGCTGCAGAGCTGGTTCGAGGGGCGTGGCGCGGATGGCTTCAATATCTTGCCGCCGACCTATCCGGAGGGGCTGGACGATTTCATTTCGTTGATCCTCCCGGAGTTGCGCCGCCGTGGTCTGGTGCCGGCGGATGGACCGCAGGGCAAAACGCTGCGTGAGCGGCTGGGGTTGCCGTATCCGCAGCATCCGGCGCAGGTTCAGACAGCTGAATGGTCTATCGCGATCTAGGTACACACCTGTAGCGAGGGGGCTCGCCCCCGAAAAATATCAACCACACCACCTATGCTGCGCCTGCTGCATTTTTCGGGGGCAAGCCCCCTCGCTACAGAAATTTGCGTTGGCGCCAAGCGAGACCAACATGACTCAAATCGACGCAGCATGGGGCGCAGGCCCCACCCCCGGATACGAAACATTGGCCGCCCGCTTCCGGCCGCTATTCGCGCAACTGCGCGAAGGCGCCATCGAACGGGAACGGCAGCGGCGCTTGCCCGTGGAAGAACTGCAACAGCTCAAGGCGTCAGGCTTTACCGCTGTGCGGGTGCCCGTGGCCTACGGCGGCGCGGGCGCCAGCCTGACCGAGCTGACCAACCTGCTGATCGAGCTGGGCGAAGCCGACTCCAATCTGGTGCAGGCCCTGCGCGGCCACTTCGGCTTTACCGAAAACGTCCTCAACAGCCGCGACCCGGCGCGCCAGCAACTGTGGCTGGAGCGCATCGGCCGGGGCGAAACCATAGGCCCGGCGACCGGTGAAATCGGCCAGGCCGCGCAGGCGCAACACAACTCGCGGCTGTATCTGGATGGCGAACAATGGCGCATCGACGGCAGCAAGTTCTACACCACCGGCTGCCTGTACAGCGATTGGCTCGATGTCACGGTCAGCGACTACGAGGGCAAGCGTATGTTCGTCACCGTGCGCCGCGATGACCCCGGCGTCGAGGTAGTGGATGACTGGGACGGCTTCGGCCAGACCCTCACCGCCAGCGGCACCACGCACCTGCGCAGCGTTGCGGTGGACCCGCGCCATATCGTCAGCAACGAAGAGCGCTTCCAGTATTCACCGGCCTTCTACCAGATCTTCCACTTGGCCAACCTCGCCGGTATCGGCCGTGCCCTGAGCGGTGAACTGGCCACTGCGGTGGGTCAGCGCACCCGCAGCTTCAGCCACGGCAACGCGTCGCGGGTGGCTCAGGACCCGCAGGTGTTACAGGTGGTCGGCAGCGTGCGCGCTGCGGCCTACTGCGCCGGGGCCATCGTGCTGAAAAACGCCGAGGCGCTGCAACGCGCTTACGAGGCCAGCCAGCAGGAGGACGCTGGCGCCCTGACCCATGCGGTGAACATCGCCGAGCTGGAGATCGCTCAGGCGCAGATCATCGTCAGCGACCTGATCATCGACGCCAGCTCGCGGCTGTTCGATGCCCTCAGCGCCTCGGCGACGTTGCGCCCCCACGGCCTGGATCGCTTCTGGCGCAACGCGCGGACCCTGGCGTCGCACAACCCGCGGATCTACAAGGACCGCATCGTCGGCGACTTCGCGGTCAACGGCACGGCGCCGCCACCGCAGTGGAAAATCGGCATCGCCTGACCGGCCGCGCAACCTGTGGCGAGGGGGCTTGCCCCCGATAGGTCTGGCCTGCCATGCGCAGCGTGTCAGCCACATCCGATCGGGAGCAGGCCCCGCGTTTTTTAATTCTTCAACGTCACATTTGAGCGCTAAGCTAGAGCTCATGGATGACTCAGACTACCTGCGCCTGCTCACCAACCAGGCCGAACAAGCCAATGCGTTTCTGTCCAATGCCCGCAAATGGGAGCGTGAGCGTTGGGTCTGCGAGCGCCTGCTGCAAGGCCTGAACATCCCCTATCGCGCCGACGAGTTCTTGCCCGCCGGACAGGAGCCGCCGGACGTGCTGTTTCGCGAGGCGTGCTTCGAGGTGTTCTTCGTGCTCGACGAGGGTCGACGCCTCAATGACGAGTGGCGCGAAGAACTGCAACGCCGCCGCAGCGCCTTCTCCCTCAGCCAACTGGTGCGCCGCGAGGCCCGCCCCAAGCGCATCCGCGCCCCGGAGTTGCTGCAGCGCCTGGCGCCGACCTTGCGCAAGAAGGCGCACAACTACAAAGAGCGCGACATCGACCTGGGCGAGTTGGACATCATCGCCTTCACCAGCCTCAAGCGCGAAACACTCGACCTCAACAGCCATTTCCCGCCGCCAACCGAATACCTGCGTCAGGGCTGGCGGTCGCTGTCCCTGGTGGGGCCGACCTTCGCGCGGGTGCTTTTCGCCCACCCGGATGCGCCGGATTTTCTACGCAGCAACCTGGGGCGCAGCATTGTGTTCGATGTCGGGATCAGTCTCTAAGGCAGCGATTGCCGAGGATCTGCAGCAGTGATACAAAGCGGGTATCGCTCCATGCGCCCCCTCTCTGGGGCGGATCGATTTTTCGGGGGCAAGCCTCCTCCCTACAAGTACCCTCTGCGGTAGTGAACCGTGTAACGTTCCCGCAGTCTGAAGCGTCTACTTCCCCGAGGCCCGCATGACCCGCCCCATGAACCCCGATGAACAGCCCCGCACAGCCAGTCGAGCCATTGCTCCTGCTGCGAGCTGTGGTCGTGGTGGTCCGGCTGATCGAGTGCGGCCCTCCCCCGAATACCCTGGCGCTGTGAGCTGCTTCGCGCTCGCCCAGGGCACTCGGCCGAATTCCGTAAACCTTATGAGATATCCCTATGACACACCGTATCGTGATTGTCGGCGGCGGCGCCGGCGGCCTGGAACTGGCGACCCGCCTGGGTAACAGCCTGGGCAAAAAAGGCAAGGCCAGCGTCGTGCTGGTGGACGCCAACCTCACCCACATCTGGAAACCACTGCTGCACGAAGTGGCGGCCGGCTCGCTGAACTCGTCGGAAGACGAGCTCAACTATGTCGCCCAGGCCAAGTGGAACCACTTCACCTTCCAGATGGGCCGCATGGGCGGGCTCGATCGTGCCGCCAAGCGCATTCACCTCGAAGCCACCCTCGATGAGAACGGCGATGAGCTGGTGCCTGCGCGCTCGCTGAACTACGACACCCTGGTCATGGCCGTGGGCAGCACCACCAACGACTTCGGTACCCTGGGCGCGGCCGAGCACTGCCTGTTCCTCGACACCCGCAAGCAGGCCGAGCGTTTTCACCAGCAGTTGCTCAACCACTACCTGCGCGCCCACGCCGGTGACGAGGATCAGGTCGCCTCGATCAGCGTCGCCATCGTCGGCGCTGGCGCCACCGGGGTCGAACTGGCCGCCGAGCTGCACAACGCCGCTCAGGAGCTGGCGGCCTATGGCCTGGGGCGGATCAAGCCCGAGAACATGCACATCACCCTGATCGAAGCCAGCCCGCGGGTCTTGCCGGCATTGCCCGAGCGTATCGGCGCGCCGGTGCACAAGACCCTGGAAAAACTTGGCGTCACGGTGCTGACTGGCGCCTCGGTGAGCGAGGTGACCGCCGACGGCCTGCGCACCGCCGACGGCAAGGAAATCCCGGCGGCGTTGAAAGTCTGGGCAGCGGGCATCCGCGCGCCGGGCTTCCTCAAGGACATCGACGGCCTGGAGACCAATCGCATCAATCAGCTGCAAGTGCTGCCGACCCTGCAGACCACCCGCGACGAGAACATCTTTGCTTTCGGTGACTGCGCCGCGTGCCCGCAAGCCGGCACCGACCGCAACGTCCCGCCCCGCGCTCAGGCGGCGCACCAGCAGTCATCGATGCTGGTGAAATCATTGAAACTGCGCATCGAGGGGAGCAACAGCCTGCCGGAGTTCACCTACAAGGATTACGGCTCGCTGATCTCGCTATCGCGCTTCTCGGCGGTGGGTAACCTGATGGGCAACCTGACCGGCAGCGTGATGCTCGAGGGGTGGCTGGCGCGGATGTTCTACGTGTCGCTGTACCGCATGCACCAGATGGCGCTGTTCGGGATATTCCGCACGGCGATGCTGATGCTGGGCAGCCGGATCGGCCGTGGGACCGAACCACGACTCAAGCTGCACTGATCAATTATGTAGCGAGGGGGCTTGCCCCCGATGGCGGTGTATCAGGCACCTATTCGTGCCTGACACTCCCTATCGGGGGCAAGCCCCCTCGCTACAGGTAGCGGTATATACAGCACGGGAGTGCCGCCCGGCACCCTGGTGGCCTCCTTCGCTAAGTGACGCGCAAGCCCCTCCTCCAGCACGCGTTACCCAGGCACCACGGCGGTGCGATCCGTAGCGCCCCAGTGCAACTTTCCGTGACATCCACCCGCGCGGGCATTCCGTCCGAGCTCCCCTCTACCCCCATCTGCCTGGTCTAGGCTTGGAAGAAAGATTTTTGGCTTGCATCTTGCCTTACCTGTATATACAGGCTTAGATAGCCACTTCTTCTCTCCTTATCCAGGACATCGCCATGCCAGCGCCCCTCGTCATCCAGCCCGGCCACTTCGACCTCGATCAACTGCGCGCGATCTATCAGCAGCAAGTCGACTTCAGCCTCGATCCGGCCGCGCGTACGGTAGTCGACGAGGCGGCGCGCACCGTCACCCAGATCATCGAGAACAAGCGCACGGTGTACGGCATCAATACTGGCTTCGGGCTGCTGGCGCGCACCTCGATCCCGGACCAGTCGCTGACCAAGCTGCAACGCAACCTGCTGCTGTCCCACTGCACCGGCACCGGGCCACTGCTGGATGACGCCAGTGTCGGTCTGATCATGGCCCTCAAGGTCGCGTCCCTGGCCCGCGGTTTTTCCGGGGTGCGCTGGGAGCTGATCCAGGCCCTGAATGCGCTGTACAGCCACAAGGTCTTCCCGTGCATTCCGTCGCAGGGTTCGGTGGGGGCTTCGGGTGACCTGGCGCCGCTGGCGCATATGTCGGCGGTGCTGATCGGCGTCGGTCGCGTGCGTCATCAAGGCCGCGAGATGGACGCGGTCGAAGGTCTGGCGCTGGCCGGTCTGCAACCCATGGAGCTGGGGCCCAAGGAAGGCCTGGCGCTAATCAACGGCACCCAGGTGTCCACAGCGCTGGCCTTGCGCGGCCTGTTCGCGGCGGAAAAACTGTTCAGCGCCGCGGTGGTCGCCGGCAGCCTCAGCGTCGAGGCGCTGATGGGCTCGCGCGTGCCCTTCGACCCGCGTATTCAGGCGGTGCGGGGTCAGCCAGGGCAGATCGCCGTGGCGGCCTTTTACCGCGAACTGCTGGCCACCAGCGAGATCGGTGCATCCCACGTCAACTGCGCTCGCGTGCAGGATCCGTACTCGCTGCGCTGCCAGCCGCAGGTGATGGGCGCCTGCCTTGACCACCTGCGCTTTGCTGCCGGGGTGTTCCTGCGTGAAGCCAACGCGGTATCGGACAACCCGCTGGTGTTTAGCGCCGACGGCGACGTGCTGTCGGGTGGCAACTTCCACGCCGAACCGGTGGCCATGGCATCCGACGTGCTGGCCTTGGCCATCTCGGAAATCGGCGCCTTGTCGGAACGGCGCATCGCGCAGTTGGTGGACCCGGCCCTGTCCGGCCTGCCGGCGTTTCTGGTGCTGGAAGGCGGGCTGAACTCCGGCTTCATGATCGCTCAGGTGACCGCTGCCGCACTGGCCTCGGAGAACAAGACCCTGGCTCACCCGGCATCGATCGACAGCCTGCCGACCTCGGCCAACCAGGAAGACCATGTGTCGATGGCGACCTTCGCCGCCCGCCGCCTGTTGGACATGGCCGGCAACAGCAGCGCCGTGGTGGCCATCGAGCTGCTCGGTGCGGCTCAGGGTGTGGACCTGCACGCGCCGCTGACGACTTCGCCGATTCTGCGGGAAGTGCTGGCGATGATTCGTGCGGACGTGGCGCATTACGACGAAGACCGCTACTTCGCCCCTGATATCGCTGCCGCGCGGGCGTGGGTCGAGGATGGCAAGTTTGGGCAATGGCTGCCAGTTGCCCGTTTGTATGCCTGATATCTCCTGTGGCGAGGGGGCTTGCCCCCGATACGGTGTGTCAGTCACTGATGCGGTGGCTGATGCAACGTATCGGGGGCAAGCCCCCTCGCTACAGGGTAGGGTGTGTCAGTCCTCGATGCGGTGGCTGATGCAACGTATCGGGGGCAAGCCCCCTCGCTACAGGATAGGGGGTATCAGATCCTGATGCGGTGGCTGATACGCCGTATCGGGGGCAAGACCCCTCGCTACATGGGGCGTGACCTGAAACGGTGCTTGGGTGATTCATTCGTGCTCACCCGTTGCGCAGTTCCCTTCTCTTTCGGATGTGCACCCCGCACGCCACTTGTATATACCGGTATGGCACGCGAACTGCAGGAGCCTCTTCATCTCGAACGCACACGACCGACCGTCTGATGAAGGAGTGATCCATGCAACTCGATTCCCAGTACAGCAAGTTCAGCAAAACCGCCGGTGGCCTGACTCTGGCCTTGGCGATGGCAATGGGATCCATGGCCGCCCAGGCCGATCAGTTGGCCGATGTGAAACAGGCCGGCGAGCTGGTAGTCGGTACCGAGATGCAATTCGCACCGTTCGACTTCCTCACCAAGGGTGAGCAAGACGGCCTCAACAAGGCGCTGTTCGCTGAGCTGGGCAAGGAGCTGGGGGTCAAGATCAAGTTCATCGACCTGCCATGGCCGAGCGTGTTGCCGGGGCTGGAAGCGAAGAAGTTCGACGTGGTCGCCGGGCCGATCATTGAGACCAAGGCACGCCAGGAACGCTACCACTTCATGCTGCCGATCGCCGAGGCCACCGTGTCGCTGATGGCCGGCGCCAAGGATGACAAGCTGACCAAACCTGCCGACATCGCCGGCAAGACGGTCGGGGCCGGCAAGGGCTCGGCGCAGCTCGAAGAACTCAAGGCCTACGCGGCGACGCTGCCGGAGAAGGTCACCATCCGCGAATACGTCGACAACAACCAGGCGTACGCCGACCTCGCGGCTCATCGCCTGTCGGCGGTGGCCAACTCGCTGCCGAACATCTCCTACGTAGCCGCGCAGAAGAGCAATCTGTACAAGGTGGTGCAGCCGCCGTTCGGCAAGAAGTCCTACTTCGCCTTTCTGGGGCGCAAGGACGCCGATGCCGACAGCCTGATCGCCGCGCTCGACGCCGCCTTGCTGAAAATGCATGACGACGGTCGTTTGGCTGCCCTGCAAAAACAATGGCTGGGTGCCGAGATGGATGTGCCGAAGACGGACTTCACGCCGAGCTGGTAACGGCCCGTCGTGTTACAAAACTGGTAGCGAGGGGGCTTGCCCCCGATTCGGTACGTCTGGCGCGCTGCATTGCTTGTGCTGTCATTCGGGGGCAAGCCCCCTCGCTACAGCGCCGTGTATTGATGGACGAATGAACGATGTTCGACTGGTCAACGTTCCAACAGAATTTTCCGCTGCTGTTCAGCGCGCTGCTGACCACCGCCGAGGTGTCCGCCGCCGCGCTGTTCATCGGTTTTTTCATCGGTGTCGGCGTCGCCGCCATGCGCCTGTCGCCCGCCCCTATCCTGCGGCGGCTGGGCGGCGCCTATATTTTCGTGTTCCGTGGCATCCCGCTGCTGGTGCAACTGCTGTTCATCTATTACTTCTTGCCTCGCGCTGGCCTGCCGAACATGTCGCCGATGGTGGCGGCAATCATCAGCCTGGCGCTGTGCTGCGCGGCCTATATCGCTGAAATCCTGCGCGGTGGCTTGCTTGCCATCCCCGGCGGCCAACTGGAAGCCGCTGGCCTGCTGGGCCTCAACGGTCGGCAGATGCTGGTGCGTATCCGTGTGCCCCAAGCCGTGCGCCTGACCTTGCCAGGCCTGATCAACGAAATGATCCTGCTGATCAAGGCCTCATCGCTGGTGTCGGTGGTGGGCCTCGCCGACCTCACCCGCACCGCCCAGAACCTCGCCGCCAGCGATTACCTGTTCGTTCAGGACTACCTGATGCTGGCGGCCTTCTACTGCTTGATCAACATCCCCCTGGCGTATGCCGGCGGGCGCCTGGAAAAACGCTTGAAGGAGCGCGGCGCATGAATTTCGACCCGCACATCCTCACCGACCACCTGGATGACATCGGCAACGGCTTCCTCATGACCCTGGGCACCTGGAGTAGCGGCGTCGTCCTCGGCCTGCTGCTGGGCCTGCTGATCGCCCTGGCTCAGGTGTTCGGCAACAGCCTGATACGCGCCCCGCTGCGGGTGTTCATCGAAATCATCCGCAGCACGCCGTTTCTGGTGCAGCTGTTTCTGCTGTATTACGGCGGGCCTTCGTTCGGCCTTGAGCTGGACCCGGTGCCCGCCGGCATCCTCGGCCTGTCGGTGTACGGCAGCGTGTACTTCGCGGAGATCTTCCGCGGCGGCTTCGAATCAATCCCGCGTGGGCAGCTGGAAGCGGCGGATTGCTTGGGCATCGGCCGGCTGCGCTGCATCCTGCGCATCCAGTTGCCGCAGATGCTGGTGATCATTCTGCCGGCGCTGGTCAATCTGGTGACCGTGCTGTGCAAGGAGACCGCCGTGCTGTCGATCATTACCATCCCCGAACTGACCATGGTGCTGACCGGCATCGGCTCGCAGACTTTCGCCTTCGTCGAGACCCTGCTGGCCCTGTGCATCGGCTACCTGATACTGGTCGAAGCCTGCTCGCGCCTGGGCATGCTCCTGGAAACGCGGGTCGGACGCTTTATGCAGAGGCAACCTCGATGAACCCAAGCAATGCTTCCCTCACCCTGGCACCCGACGACCGCAGCGCCAGCCACGCCCCCGACAGCCGCAAGGCCATGGTGCAACTGCGCAACGTCGGCAAGCACTTCGGGCCACTGCGGGTGCTCAAGGGCATCGACCTGACCATCCATCACAGCGAAGTGGTGTGCCTGATCGGCCCTTCCGGCTCGGGCAAGAGCACCCTGTTGCGCAGCATGGCGTTCCTCGAGGAGTACGACGAGGGGCAGATTCATATCGAAGGCCAGTTGCTCGGTTGGCAGAACGCCGATACCGACGTCCCGACGCGCAAGCGGGCAGCGCAATCGAAGATCAATCAGGTGCGCCAGAACGTCGGCATGGTGTTCCAGCAGTTCAATCTGTGGCCGCACATGACCGTGCTCGGCAATGTCTGCGAAGCGCTGCAACAGGTGCGCAAACAGAGCAAGGCACAGGCCCGCGAGCGCGCGCTGGCGATGCTCGACAAGGTCGGCCTGGCGCACAAGGCCGATGCCTGGCCGGTGCAGCTGTCCGGCGGGCAGCAGCAGCGAGTGGCGATCGCCAGAGCACTGGCCATGGAACCGCACATCATGCTGTTCGACGAGCCGACTTCGGCCCTCGACCCGGAACTGGTCGGCGAAGTGCTGCAGGTGATGAAGGATCTGGCCAAGGAAGGCATGACCATGGTGGTGGTCACCCACGAAATGGGCTTCGCCGCGCAGGTGGCCGACTCGGTGGTTTTCCTCGACAAGGGCGAGGTGGTGGCCCGCGGCACGCCGCAGCAGATTTTCCATCAGGCCGAACATCCGCGCCTGCAACAGTTCTTGCAGAACTATCTGGATCGCAACGCGTTCTGGCAGGACGGTAAAGCAGAAGCCGCCGTATGACCGTGCCTGTAGCGAGGGGGCTTGCCCCCGAAAGATCTCGCTTTTCCCCAAATGCGTGGGGATTGGTTGTTTTTCGGGGGCAAGCCCCCCCGCTACAGGGATCGGGGCGGTTCCCTGAGTTGCGCATTTGCGGTACCTTGCGACGCCTTTTGCCGCAGTTGCGGCCATGACCGGGAACACGGGCCGATGAAGAACCCTCCACAAGCGCTGTACCAACGGGCCAAGGATTACGTGCAGGGCAAACTGCGCGCTGGCGAATGGAAGACCGGCGACCTGATCCCGTCGGAAAACCGCTTGGTGGTGGAGCTGGGCATGTCGCGCATGACGGTCAACCGCGCGCTGCGCGAGCTCACCGAGGAGGGTCTGCTGCTGCGGGTCTCGGGCGTCGGCACCTTCGTCGCCGAGAGCAAGCCCAAGTCAAATCTGCTGACCATCACCAATATCGCCGAAGAGATCACCGCCCGCGGCCACCGCTACGATTGCCAGGTGTTGCAGCTGTCTCGCGAGTCGGCATCGATGACGGTCGCCGCCGCGCTGGCGCTGCCCACGGGCGCTTCGGTGTTCCATTTGGTGTGTGTGCATCTGGAAGAAGGCGTGCCGGTGCAGCTCGAAGACCGCTACGTCAGCCCGGAGCTGGTGCCGGAGTTTCTGCAGCAGCAGTTCGGCGGGCAATTGCAACCGGCGCGGTATCTGTTGCAAGTGATCAGCCCGGACGAGATGGAGCACATAGTCGAAGCCGCGCATCCTTCCATCGAGGAAAGCCGGCATTTGCAGGTGGGGGCCACGGAACCGTGCCTGGTGCTGATGCGGCGCACCTGGAACGGCGGCAAGGTGGTGACCTATGTGCGCCTGGTGCATCCGTCGTCGCGGTATCGGCTGGGCAGCCGCATGGCCGTCAATGGCGCGCAGCGGGATGGGTGAACACACCCTGTGGTGAGGGGGCTTGCCCCCGATAGATCGCACCAGCGAAGCCTCTGGGCCTGATATAGCTTTCGGGGGCAAGCCCCCTCGCTACAGGGATAGAATCGCAGGCAACAAAAAAGGCGTCCTTTGCGGGACGCCTTTTTTGCTGAATATGGTCGGGGTAAGGGGATTCGAACTCCTGACATCCTGCTCCCAAAGCAGGCGCGCTACCGGACTGCGCTATACCCCGGTACAAAAAAGGCACCCGTAAGGCGCCTTTTTTGATGCCTTGAACTGTTACATCCAAGGGCTTTTTAAGATCTGACCCAGCGAACCGGAATCAAAAATGGTGGGTCGTGTGGGATTCGAACCTACGACCAATTGGTTAAAAGCCAACTGCTCTACCAACTGAGCTAACGACCCAAAAATGGTCGGGGTAAGGGGATTCGAACTCCTGACATCCTGCTCCCAAAGCAGGCGCGCTACCGGACTGCGCTATACCCCGATGTGAAATTTGGCTCCGTGACCAGGACTCGAACCTGGGACCCAATGATTAACAGTCATTTGCTCTACCGACTGAGCTATCACGGAACTATCAATTTCAGATGCATCAATTTCAGTACTGCGTGCTGCAATTTCAAAACCGTATCACTACCGCCTTGAACTCTTCGACCCTGCCGTATCGCTACGTTAGTGCCTCTGAGGCGCGCTATTCTACAAGCTTCAAAACCCCTGTCAACCCTTTAAATCGCTTTCAAGACACTGAATTTGCAACTTTTTTCAGAATTCCGACAGAGCCGGTGTTTCTGCGGGTGACCGTACAGCGGGGCGCATTTTAGAAGCAGCGAAGCGAAAATGCAAAGGAAAATATCCAAATCCAGCATTGGCACTTGTAGCGAGGGGGCTTGCCCCCGAAAACGTCATATCAAGCACCCATTCTGTGGCTGATAGACCGTAATCGGGGGCAAGCCCCCTCGCTACAGGGTGATGCATCAGGCAAAGACGATCTCGTCGTTGTCCACCGTGGCCGTTACTGGCGTTCCCGGCAGGAATTTCCCGGACAGGATCAGCTGCGCCAACGGGTTCTCGATCCAGCGCTGGATCGCGCGCTTGAGTGGCCGCGCGCCATAGACCGGGTCGTACCCCACGGCAATCAGCTTGTCCAACGCCTCGTCGCTCAGCTCCAGGGTCAGCTCGCGCTCGGCCAGGCGGCTGCGCAGGCGGGCCAGCTGGATTTGCGTGATGCCGGCGATCTGATCACGGGCCAACGGCTCGAAGATCACCACTTCATCTACCCGGTTGATGAACTCCGGCCGGAAGTGCGAGCCCAGCGCATCCATCACCGCGGCACGCTGCGCATCGGGATCACCCACCAGCTCCTGAATCCGCGCGGAACCCAGGTTGGAGGTCATCACGATCACGGTATTGCGGAAATCCACCGTACGCCCGTGGCTGTCGGTCAAGCGACCATCTTCGAGCACCTGCAGCAGCACGTTGAACACGTCAGGGTGAGCCTTCTCGACCTCATCCAGCAACACCACCGAATACGGCTTGCGACGCACCGCCTCGGTCAGGTAACCGCCCTCCTCGTAGCCCACGTAGCCTGGCGGTGCACCGATCAACCGCGCCACGGAGTGCTTCTCCATGAACTCGGACATGTCGATGCGCACCATTGCCTCTTCGGTGTCGAACAGGAACTCCGCCAAGGCCTTGCACAGCTCGGTCTTGCCCACACCGGTAGGGCCGAGGAACATGAACGAGCCACTTGGCCGATCCGGATCCGATAGCCCGGCGCGGGAACGCCGCACCGCGTTGGAAACTGCCACCACCGCCTCATGCTGACCGATCACGCGTTGGTGCAGCAGGCTTTCCATTTTCAACAGCTTGTCCCGCTCGCCTTCGAGCATCTTGGCGACGGGAATGCCAGTCCACTTGGAAACCACTTCGGCGATTTCTTCCTCGGTGACCTTGCTGCGCAACAGCTGATTGTCCGGCTTGCCGTGCTGGTCGACCATCTGCAGGCTGCGCTCCAGGTCCGGGATGACCCCATACTGCAACTCGGCCATGCGGCTCAGGTCGCCCTTGCGGCGTGCGGCCTCGAGCTCCTGGCGGGCCTGCTCGATCTTCTGCTGGATCTGCGCCGAGCCCTGCACCTCGGCTTTTTCCGAGGTCCAGATTTCTTCGAGATCGGCGTACTCGCGCTCCAGCCGGGTAATTTCTTCTTTCAGCTTTTCCAGACGCTTGATCGCGGCTTCGTCGTCTTCTTTCTTCAGGGCCTGGGATTCGACCTTGAGCTGGATCAGACGACGCTCCAGGCGATCGAGCACTTCAGGCTTGGAGTCGATTTCCATGCGGATGCGGCTGGCGGCCTCGTCGATCAGGTCGATGGCCTTGTCCGGCAGCTGGCGATCGGTAATGTAGCGATGGCTCAGCTTGGCCGCAGCGATGATCGCGCCATCGGTGATGGCGACCTTGTGGTGCACTTCATAGCGCTCCTTGAGGCCGCGCAGGATGGCGATGGTGTCTTCTTCGCTCGGTTCCTCCACCAGGACCTTCTGGAAGCGCCGCTCGAGCGCCGCGTCCTTCTCTATATATTGCCGATACTCGTTGAGCGTGGTGGCACCAACACAATGCAGCTCACCGCGAGCCAAAGCCGGCTTGAGCATGTTGCCAGCGTCCATGGAGCCTTCGCCCTTGCCGGCGCCGACCATGGTGTGCAGCTCGTCGATGAACAGAATGATCTGCCCTTCCTGCTTGGACAGCTCGTTGAGCAGGCCCTTGAGGCGCTCTTCGAACTCGCCGCGGAACTTGGCCCCGGCGATCAGCGCGCCCATGTCCAGGGACAGCAGCTTCTTGCCCTTGAGGCCATCTGGCACTTCACCATTGATGATGCGCTGGGCCAGGCCCTCGGCGATGGCGGTCTTGCCGACACCAGGCTCACCGATCAGCACCGGGTTGTTCTTGGTGCGACGTTGCAGGACCTGAATGGTGCGACGGATTTCGTCGTCACGGCCGATCACCGGATCAAGCTTGCCCTCTTCGGCGCGCTTGGTCAGGTCGACGGTGTATTTTTCCAGGGCCTTGCGCGACTCCTCGGCGTTGGGGTCGTTGACCGCATCGCCGCCGCGCAGGTTGAGGATGGCGTTTTCCAGGGCCTTTTTGGTCACGCCCTGGCCCAGCAGCAGTTTGCCGAGCTTGCTGTTTTCGTCCATGGCGGCCAGCAACACCAGCTCGCTGGAGATGAACTGATCGCTTTTTTGCTGCGCCAGACGATCGGCTTGGTTGAGCAGGCGCGCCAGGTCCTGGGACATATTGACGTCGCCCGTAGGATTCTGGATTTTCGGTAGCTGGTCGAGCTCCTTGGTCAGCTCGCGGCGCAGGCTGGGGACATCGAAGCCCACCTGCATCAACAACGGCCGGATCGAGCCGCCCTGCTGGTCAAGCAGCGCTTGCATCAGGTGCGCGGGCTCGATGGCCGGGTGGTCGAGGCCCACCGCCAAGGACTGAGAATCTGATAAGGCCAATTGCAACTTGCTGGTCAAACGGTCAATACGCATGAGTCACCTTCCTGAAAGGGCAGGCCGGAGCGATGGACACACCTGATGAAGAAAACCTGCCTGAGATGATCAGTTAGATGGGGGGGAATGGGGGAGATTCAAGCGGTGGTGCAAGATTTGCTGATGCAGGTCAATTAAAGCCTGAACTCTGTAGCGAGGGGGCTTGCCCCCGAAAATCTGTGTTTCAACCAAATGGGCGCCGAATCAACTATTTTCGGGGGCAAGCCCCCCCGCTACAGGGTTATGGGTGGTTCAGCCAGACCAGGGAGGCGAAGCGGCCGGTGGGGTTGGCGCGGCGGTAGGAGAAGAAACGGGTATCTTCGATGGTGCACAAGCCGCCGCCATACACCGCCGTCACCCCTATCGCCGCCAACCGCACACGCGCCAGCTGATAGATGTCCGCCAGGTACTTGCCCGGCGCGGCGCCTGGCACAAAGGCCTCGGCCGCTGGCCCGTGACGACTGACGAAGGCCTCCCGCACCTCGGCCCCGACTTCGAAGTTGCGCGGCCCGATGGCCGGGCCCAGCCACACAAGGATGTCCTCGGGCGCCACGCCCAGCGCTTCGACCGTGGCCTCCAGCACGCCATTGGCCAGCCCCCTCCAGCCGGCATGGGCCGCCGCGACACGAGTGCCAGCACGGTTGCAGAACAGCGCGGGCAGGCAGTCGGCGGTCATCACCGTACAGGCGACGCCCGGGGTTGCGCTCCAGCTGCCGTCGGCTTCAACTATATGGGCTGGATCCGCCTCGGCGACGACCACACCATGCACCTGACTCAGCCAGGCCGGCTGAATATCGAAATGTTCGGTGAGACGTTGGCGGTTGATCGCCACCGACTCGGGCGAATCGCCCACATGATCGCCCAGATTGAGGCTGTCAAAGGGCTCAGCGCTGACACCGCCAGCGCGAGTGGTCACGCAGGCCTGCACCGAAGCCGGCGCGGGCCAGTCGGGAATCAGCAGCGTCTGCGCAAAACCACTCATCCGATAAACGCCTCGCGATCCTGCTTGAGCAGCGACAGCAACCAGACGAAATCATCCGGCAATGGCGACTCCCAGCTCATGCGCTCGCCGGTCACCGGGTGTTCCAGTTCCAGGAAGCGCGCGTGCAGGGCCTGACGCGGGAAGGTCTTGAGGGCATCGACCATGGTCGCGCTGGCCGCTGGCGGAATGCGGAAACGCCCGCCGTAGGCCGGATCGCCCACCAGCGGGAAGTTGATGTGGGACATGTGCACGCGAATCTGGTGAGTGCGACCGGTCTCGAGCTTGACCCGCACGTGGGTGTGCGAGCGGAAGCGCTCCAGCACCCGATAGTGGCTGACGGCCGGCTTGCCGCCTTCCATTACGGCCATGCGCTGGCGCTGCTGGCCGTGGCGACCGATGGGGGCGTTGATCTTGCCGCCGGCGGTCACCACACCGATCACGATGCATTCATAGATGCGGCTGACCGAACGATTCTGCAACTGGGTCACCAGGGCGGTCTGCGCCTGGATGGTCTTGGCCACCACCATCAGACCGGTGGTGTCCTTGTCCAGACGGTGGACGATGCCCGCGCGCGGCACATTGATGATGTCCGGCACGTGGTGCAGCAAGGCGTTGAGCAGCGTGCCGTCGGCATGACCGGCAGCCGGATGCACTACCAGACCGGCCGGCTTGTTGATGACCATCAATTGGTCGTCTTCATAGACGATATCGAGCTCGATGTCCTGAGCGACCCACTCACCCTGGGCCTCCTGCTCGGCTTCGAGCTCCAGCAAGGCACCGCCGTGCACGATGTCGCGCGGACGCAACACCGCACCATCCACGGTCAAGCGGCCCTCCTTGATCCAGGCGGAAAGGCGCGAGCGTGAGTGCTCTGCGAAGAGTTGTGCGGCGACTTGATCGAGGCGCTGACCACCCATTTCGGAGGTCACCTCGGCGCTGAGTTTGATTATATCGGACATGCTCGGACTAGGCGGCGGGCACAGCCTTTGGTTTCAGCTGCACGCTTGTGGTTAAATACGGCGTCTTTTGTCCCGAGGGTTGCTCGGGGTGCACATCATAACAGGACGGCCACGCCCGAGACAGCGGCCGTCATAGGGACGCAAGCCGCCATGCAAGTGAAACACCTGCTGCTGATCGCCATCCTCGGACTCACCGCTGCCTGCTCGTCGAAGAAGGAAGTCGTCGACGAAAACCTCAGCGAGGTCGAGTTGTACCAGCAGGCGCAGGCCGACCTGGACAACCATAGCTATACCAGCGCCGTGGCCAAGCTCAAGGCCCTGGACTCGCGCTATCCGTTCGGTCGCTACGCTGATCAGGCGCAGCTCGAGCTGATCTATGCGAACTACAAGGACTCGGAGCCCGAGGCCGCAAAATCTGCCGCCGAGCGTTTCATCCGCCTGCACCCACAGCACCCGAACGTCGACTACGCCTATTATCTGAAAGGCCTGACTTCGTTCGACCAGGACCGCGGCATCGTTGCCCGCTTCCTGCCGCTGGACATGACCAAGCGTGACCCTGGCGCCGCGCGCGATTCGTACAACGAATTCGCCCAGCTCACCAGCCGCTACCCGAACAGCCGCTACGCGCCGGACGCCAAGCAGCGCATGATCTACCTGCGCAACCTGCTGGCCGCCTACGAGATCCACGTCGCCGACTACTACCTGACCCGTCAGGCCTATGTCGCCGCCGCCAACCGTGGCCGTTACGTGGTGGAAAACTTCCAGGAAACCCCCTCGGTCGGTGACGGCCTGGCGGTGATGACCGAGGCCTACCAGCGCCTGCACCTGGACGACCTGGCCGCCACCAGCCTGGAAACCCTGAAGCTCAACTACCCGAACCACCCGAGCCTCAAGGACGGCAAGTTCGTGCCGCAGCAGCAGGAGGCCGACAACCGTTCGTGGCTGTCCAAGGCGACCCTGGGCTGGATCGGCAGCACCCCGCCGCTGCCACCGGGCGAAACCCGCGCCAACGAAGAACTGACCAAGCAGTATCGCGACTACAAGGAATCCATTCCTAAAGAGCTGCTGCCCAAGGACGAAGGCGGTACCCTGGAAGACCAGGTGCCCGGCGAGCCGGTGAAGAAGAGCCGCTCGTGGTTCAGTTATGCGACCTTTGGTTTGTTTGACTGATCTCGTGCTGCGATGAAAAAAGAGGCCTTCTGGAAACAGGGCCTCTTTTTTTTGTCCGGGGTTTTGGGAGGCTGCTGATGGCCTCTTCGCGGGCAAGCCCGGCTCCTACAGGTGTGTGACCCTCTACTGTGGGGGAGGCCTTCTGAAACAGGGCCTCTTTTTTTGTCCGGTTTTTTGGGGGGCTGCTGATGGCCTCTTCGCGGGCAAGCCCGGCTCCTACAGTAGAGAGTCGTGCATTTGTGGGAGCAGGGCTTGCCCGCGAAGAGGCCAGCAGGCCCACAACAAAACGTAGCGATTTTATTACCCGATAGCCCCTGTCTTGTGCCCCCGCCCACAGCTAAACTGGCGAACTCTTTCCGTCGAAGCTGGCCAACATGATCCGCATCGTTTTCTGGGCTGCCCTGATCTATATCGCCTTCTGGGCCTGGCGACGCTTCAAGGCGCCCGCACAGCAACCCGCACAACCGCGCAGTGGCAGTGCCGACGAGCACGCCCCGCCCATGGTCCGCTGCGCCAACTGCGGCGTGCACCTTCTGCAAAGCCGTGCCCTGCAGCAGGACAGCGAGTGGTATTGCACCCGCCTGCATCTGGAAGAAGGCCCGCGCCCGCGTGCTCGCTGAGTCATCGACCGGTCACACCCAAGCGCAGCGCATGCTGCGGCTGTACCACCTGTATCGATTGCTCATCGGCATCTGCCTGGTAGCGCTGATCTCCAGCAACATGGACAGCAGCCTGCTGGAACTGGCCAACGTCCAGCTGTTCCGCGCTTGCAGCTGGCTGTATCTGGTCCTCAACATCGCCACCGTGCTGCTGTTCGGCAATCTGCGCCACCCCGCCAAGGTCTTCGCCCTGTCCATGGCCGATGTCATGCTGCTCAGCGCGGTGTTCTATGCCGGTGGCGGCACACCCAGCGGCATCGGCAACCTGATGATCGCCTCCGTGGCCATGGGCAACCTGCTGCTTCGCAACCGCCTCGGCCTGCTGATCGCGGCGGTGGCCTCCAGCGGCATCATCTACCTGACGTTCTACCTGAGTTTCAGCCGCCCCACCGCGGCCAACGATTACCTGCAGGCCAGCACTCTGGGGGTGTTGTGCTTCGCCGTGGCCCTGATCGTTCAGGGCCTGACGCGGCTGCTGCACACCAGCGAAACCCTGGCGGAAAAACGCGCCGACGACGTCACCAGCCTCGAAGCCCTCAACGCCCTGATCCTGCAGCGCATGCGCACCGGCATCCTGGTGCTCGACGCCCAGCAACGGGTACTGCTGGCAAATCAGGGCGCCCTGACGCTGTTCAAGCGCGACCGCTTGATCGACGAAGACATCCGTCACTTCTCCCCTGAGCTGATCGAGCGCCTGTTGCAGTGGCAGGTCAATCCGAGCCTGCGCATCAAGAGCCTGCGCTTGACCTCCACCGGCCCCTCCGTGCAGGTCAACTTCATCGCCCTCAACCGCCGCGAAGACCAGCAGACACTGGTGTTTCTCGAAGACCTGTCACAGATCATCCAGCAAGCCCAGCAACTCAAACTCGCTGCCTTGGGCCGCCTGACCGCCGGTATCGCCCACGAGATACGCAACCCGCTGGGCGCCATCAGCCATGCCGGGCAGTTGCTGCAGGAATCCGAAGAACTGCCCGAGGCCGAGAGACGCCTGACGCAGATCATCATCGATCAATCCCGGCGCATGAACCTGGTGATCGAGAACGTGTTGCAGCTATCCCGCCGACGGGAGGCCGAACCCGAGATCGTCAACCTCAGCCATTGGCTACAGCAGTACGTCACCGAATTCCGCGAAACCGCCAAGCCCAGCGAGCAACTGTACATCTATCTGGCAGACGACCCGATCGAAACGCGCATGGACCCCAGCCAACTGCATCAGGTGCTGAACAATCTGGTGCAAAACGGCCTGCGCTACAGCGGCCAGCAGCATGGTCAGGCGCAAGTGTGGCTGAACCTGTTCGTCGAGCCGACCAACGGCCTGCCGATCCTCGACGTCCTCGATGATGGCCCGGGCTTCCCGGCGGACCGCCTGCAGCATATTTTCGAGCCCTTCTTCACCACCGAAGCCAAGGGCACCGGGCTGGGCCTGTATATCTCCAAAGAGCTGTGCGAAAGCAATCAGGCCCACCTAGACTACAAGCCACGTGAACAAGGCGGCAGCTGTATGCGCATTACCTTCGCCCACGCCAAAAAGCAGAGTCGAACATGAGCCCACGGCAAAAGATCCTGATTGTCGACGACGAGCCGGACATCCGCGAACTCCTGGAAATCACGCTGGGCCGGATGAAGCTCGACACCCGCAGCGCCCGCAACGTCAAGGAAGCCCGCGACTGGCTGGCCCGCGAGCCCTTCGACCTGTGCCTGACCGACATGCGCCTGCCCGACGGCACGGGGCTGGAACTGGTGCAACACATTCAGCAGCGCCACGCGCAAGTGCCGGTGGCGATGATCACCGCCTTCGGCAGCGTCGACACGGCCATCGCCGCGCTGAAGGCCGGTGCATTCGACTTTCTGAGCAAACCGGTAGACCTCCCCCGCCTGCGCGAACTGGTCGGCACCGCCTTGCGCCTGCAAGGCCCGGCCGAAGCCGCCACGCCCATGGACGGCCGCTTGCTCGGGGAATCCCCGCCCATGGCCGCGCTGCGCAAACAGATCGCCCGCCTCGCCCGCAGCCAGGCGCCGGTGTACATCAGCGGCGAATCCGGCAGCGGCAAGGAACTGGTCGCACGTTCGATCCACGAGCAAGGGCCGCGTGCGCAAGGCACCTTTGTGCCGGTCAACTGTGGGGCCATTCCTTCGGAGCTGATGGAAAGCGAGTTCTTCGGCCACCGCAAAGGCAGCTTCAGCGGCGCGACCGAGGACAAGCCCGGGCTGTTTCAGGCCGCCAACGGTGGCTCGCTGTTCCTCGACGAAGTCGCCGATCTGCCGCTGGCCATGCAGGTCAAACTGCTGCGGGCCATTCAGGAGAAGGCTATCCGTAGCGTCGGCGGGCAAGCCGAGGTGGTGGTGGATGTGCGGATTCTGTGCGCCACCCACAAGGACCTGGCCGCTGAAGTGGCGGCCGGGCGCTTTCGTCAGGACCTTTATTACCGGCTCAACGTCATCGAATTGCGCGTGCCGGCCCTGCGCGAGCGCCGCGAGGATATCCCGCAGTTGGCCCAGGCAGTGCTCAAGCGCTTGGCCTGCAGCAGTGGATTACCGCCTGCGGTACTCACGCCTGGAGCGATGGACACCCTGAAAAGCTACCGATTCCCGGGGAACGTGCGGGAACTGGAGAACATGCTCGAGCGGGCTTACACCCTGTGCGAAGACGATCGCATCGATGCCGGTGATCTGCGGGTGACCGACCAGGCCGCCAACGTCGAGGCCGGGGAACCGAGTCTGGCGGAGGTGGATAATCTGGAGGATTACCTGGAGAGCGTGGAGCGCAAGTTGATCCTCCAGGCCCTCGAAGAAACCCGCTGGAATCGCACTGCGGCAGCGCAACGATTGAACATGTCGTTTCGCTCGATGCGCTACAGGCTCAAGAAGCTCGGGCTCGATTAACCCTGTAGCGAGGGGGCTTGCCCCCGACAACATCCGCTGCGCAACACATCTCGGGGTAGCTGATATTTTCGGGGGCAAGCCCCCTCGCTACATGGGCGGTTCTAGCCTGGTTTCTGGCGCATAAGGTGCCGGATCGATGATCGGCTCACGCCCCAACAGCAAATCCGCGAACAACTGGCAGGACGCCGGCGCCAGCACCAGCCCGTTACGGTAATGGCCGCAGTTCAACCACAACCCCTCCTGCCCCGCCACCGGCCCGATGAATGGCACCCCGTCCGGCGACCCCGGCCGCAGCCCTGCCCAATGCCCCACCACTTCGGCGTCCACCAGCGCTGGCAACAGCTCGATGGCCGAAGCCCTCAGGCTCTCCAATGCTGATTGCGTCGGCGTCTTGTCGAATCCTTCATGCTCCAGCGTGCTGCCCACCAGAATATGTCCATCGCGCCGCGGGATCGCATAACGGCCCTTGGCCAGGACCATGCTCGGCAGGAAATCATCAGCGCATTTGAACAGGATCATCTGGCCCTTGACCGGCTCCACCGGCAGGTCGATGCCCAAGGTCTTCAGCAAGTCCCCGCTCCAGGCGCCGGCTGTAAGCACCACCTGATCGGCCTGCAAATCACCCTGTTCGGTGTGCACACCGACGATACGCTCGCCTTCACGGATGAATCCGCTGACCGCACAGTGCTCACGGATCTCCACATTCGGCAGGGCACGCAACGCCGCCTTCAGCGATTTGACCAAGCGTGGATTGCGCACGTTGGCGACGTCGGCCATGTACACCGCGCGCTCATAACCTGCGCCGAGTACTGGCACCTTCCGGTAAACGGCATCGATGTTCACAGCGCTCAACGGCCGCTGCAGATGCTGCGCCCAGGTCAATGCGTCGGCTTCGTCATCCAGATCCAGCCAGTACAGGCCCGTGACGTGCACTTCAGGATCGATACCGGTGCGGCTGAACAGCTCATCGCTCAACTGCGGATAGAAGTCCTGGGACCAATGGGCCAAGGCGGTTACAGCGGCGCTATACCGCCAGGGATACAGCGGCGAGACGATGCCGCCGCCTGCCCATGAGGATTCACGGCCGGCTTCGCTGCGGTCGAGGATGGTGATCGAGCCAACATGGGGGGCGAGATTCAGGGCCGTGAGCAGGCCGATGGCGCCGCCGCCGATGATTAGAATATGACTTGAATCAGACATGCAGAATCCAATGTTGAAGCCGAATGGCCTGAGGGATATTCGGCATATCGGGCTCAGCGCCCCCAGCAAGTAGCGGCGGTTATGGTCGTGCCTGATACCGTACGGGCACCCGTCTGGGTGATCGTGAACGCCCCACAGGCGTCGGACGACATCAGCCCACCCGCAATTGGCGTTGCAACGATAGTGAAGTCTTGAGGGTTGCGAGTCGTCGCCACCGTGTACCAGTTATTACTCGCTGGATTGGGCGTAGTCGCATCGACATAGGTACCAAGCCGCGAATAAACACGCTCGAACGTCTGCGCGCTCTCCGCCAGCAACTCGGCGATCTCCGCCCGATGGCTGCGCTGGACATATTTCGTGTAACTGGGGTAAGCAATAGCGGCGATAATACCGATGATCGCCACAACGATCATCAGTTCAATCAAGGAAAAACCTCTGCTTCTGGCTGCCATGTCTCTAGTCCTCATTGAATTTGTCGCCACATGATGCGGCCAGCGCCACTACCAGCCGCGCCTTTTTCCTTGATGATCACCCGGTTGCCTTTGGAGTCGATGATTACCTTCTCGCTGGGGTCCGTCGGGCTGGATGTCATGGTGGTCGAGCCATCCGAGTTTGTCGTGCTCGTCGGCATGTCGATGATAGCGTTCAGCGTCGGGATACCCGTGGAAATGACCAATCCGGAGGTGATGGTGTCACTGGTATTGATCAGCCCATCGCCATTGGTATCGATGACCTGATAACTCAGCATCCCACCAGACAACGCGTCCAGTTCGAAGAACTCACCAGAACCGCTGCTGGCACAGGGGTCGGTAGAGTCGACCTTGGCCGTGGTGAAAAGTATCCGCCCCAACTTGATCTGAGCCGAATAAATCACGCGTTCGCCGACCATGCTGGTGCCATAGACCAAGGGCAGATACCAGCCCTTCTGCGTGGTGTAATCCACCTTGTTGGCAGAGCTGGTGACGTACTGCCCTCCCGTTCCCGCAAACGTACTGATGACAGATTGGCTCTGCAGATTGGCGGTGGTGTAGTTACCCACTGCGCCAGTCCCTGAATCCCAGACCGCGTAGAAACCTTGCGGGTCAGTCGTGGCTTTATCAGTCACCTCGTTGAATTTGCCGGTGCCGAAATACACCATGTAGCCGGTAGTCGGATAAGCGACCAGCAGTGGCTGGGCAGTGATGGGTTGAGTCGCACCGCCTGGGGCCGTGAACAGTGGCTTGTTTGAAAACGCCACGCCCCAGCTAGCGGGCGATGCGGCGCTCAGATCGAACTTCCACATACGGCCTTTAAGATCGCCACCATAGGCGGCTTGCACGACGTTGGAGGCGTTGACCGTCAGTTTGACCGAGGACAACCCATTGGTGGTCTCGGTGCTATCGATGACGATCTTCTTGATCAGCGAACCATCGGTAAGGCTCACCACATAAAGCGCTGCTACGCCGGAGTTGCTGCCATAGCCGTTGGCGATGAAGGCCGCCCAGGTACCGTCAGCCAACTGGGCGATCTCAGGCTTGGCATAGGCGTAGCCGAGGTCATTGAAGGTGGCGCTGGTGGAAGCAGTGGCCGGCGCACTGATTTCCCAGAGA
This sequence comes from Pseudomonas sp. GW821-FHT01A09, assembly GCF_058986725.1. Taxonomy (NCBI): domain Bacteria; kingdom Pseudomonadati; phylum Pseudomonadota; class Gammaproteobacteria; order Pseudomonadales; family Pseudomonadaceae; genus Pseudomonas; species Pseudomonas sp. GW821-FHT01A09. Next base: position 107,668 of record NZ_JBYSWB010000011.1, on the reverse strand, counting down.
GCCTTGGGTGCGCTTCCGGAACCCTGATTGTAGAGCTGCAGGGCAAAGAAGGTCTTGCCGCCGGCCCCGGTACCGCCTACCGCCAGGGTCTTCCAGGAGCTGTTGGTCTTGGCATCCGACACAGTGATCTGCCCATCGTCCAGAAACTTGTGCGAGGTGCCGTTGATGTAAGTCGGGTCGGCCACTGCGTAGAGGTTCGGCACGACACTCGAAGGCATGTAGGCGTAAAGACGAGCGCCCGTGTTGGCATTGATGACGCTGGTCATTCCGTCATTGGAGTTGACTACCAGACTCGGCACCATGCCCGCCGCCTTGGCGGTCAGGTAAGCGGAATAGCCGCTGTCGGCCGACGAGGATGTCTGGGTGCTTGGCGAGGCCAGCACCAGCGGCGAATTGATGATGTCCCCCAGCAATACCGTGCGCTGCTTGAGGCCCGTCTTGTTGATGCCTTTTGACCAGTCCACCAGGTTGGTGCCGGTTATACCGGACGCCGCACCAAAATTGGAGGTGGCCGAGGTGTTGAGCGTTGCCTGCTGGGTAGCGGAAAAGTTGGCGAATGCCAGGGTAATGGGAAGGTTGGTAGTGGTATTGAACGATTCGTACGTCGGCGTAGTGGTCCCCACCGCAACCTTCACATCGGTGCTCCAGGTCGGCGTATCGCTGATGACGCCAGCCGTGCTGATGGCGTACGCACCTATCGTGCCGCGCCAGTCGGTCGGATCGTAGGCCGTCTGATAGAAAAAGGTATTGCTGGTCAGGGTGGTGCTGTTGGCCGCCCCACCACCCCCGGATCCGGCAGTCGAGCTGATCGCATTGAGTGCAGCCGTCAGGGCAGTGGTCAATGAAGCGCTGTCCGTGGCCTGGTAGTACTTGCCCTGCCCGTAGGCCGCAGCATCCGAGAGCATCTGGTTGGCGGCGGTAAAACCTACGGTATAGGTCAACAGGTTTTGTTTGGGAAAGTCGGTTGCGTCCCAGCTCTTGCCAGCGGCATCGTTACCCGTCGAGCGCATATCGATGTCATAGGTGAACTTGGCCAGGTCGTCGAGATAAAGCGTGTCCCCTTCCCCATCGCCATTGAGGTTGTCGCCATCATTGGCCTTGTTGTCCCAGTTGGGCAGCTTGGTAGCGGTGCTGTTGTTGGGCTCGATGCTACCGACCGCCGTGGGAAAAGTCCGGTCATAGGTGGGCAGGCCATCGGTGATAACGATGCCGTAGTTCTTCTGGCAGCGGTATTGGATGGGGCTGGTGTAAGAGACACCCGAGTTGTAATAGGAGGACATTCCCCGAAAGTAACGGGATATCTCGTAGTAGGTTTCCGCCAGCGGCGTGTTGGCGACGGCGCCCAAGCCATTGATCGACGAAATCAGGTTGTTGTAGTTGGTGTTCGCCTGGGCCGCCGTGGTGCTGGTCGTGGCCTGCAGGTCGGCGACAGTGCGCGCGATGTAGCCACCGGGGCCCGAGTCCCCGAATGCCGGCGGATTGAAGGTAGCCAGCCCGATGCGCAACGCGCGGTTGGCGGTGACTAGCGCGCTGGACACGGAGCGGGCGACATTGATGCGGTAGTCGTTGGGGATGCTGCCGTCGGTATAGTCCTTGGAGTTCACCGACGTGGACACCAGGCCGATCAGGTACGCGATGTAATTGCTCGAATAGCGGGTATTCCCGCTGCCCACGGGGTCGGGAAGCTTCAGGCACAACACCGTGTTATTCGAATAGCGGTAGAAGCCGTAATAGAGATTACTGCAGCCGCCACGGTTGAGATCGCCGATGAACAGGTTTTCACTGTCCATATCGAGCGCGGTAATTCTGTTGCAACTTGAATCACTACTGCAGTTGTACACCTGCGTCCGGCTGACGGATTGGTCGAAGGCGGTAGCACGAATCAAGTTGTTCATACTGCCAGAGTCATCCACCAGCAGCATCACGTTCGGCGTGACCGCGGCGGTGCTGAGCAAAGGTGCCGAAGACGGCGTGAACGCCGCCATGGCCGGAGCAGCGAGATACATGGCCAGCGCACCACCCAGCAATGCCGCCTTCAAACGCCGCCAGTACGAACTGCGCTCAACCGCTGCATTTGGCATAAATACTCTCCACAATTGAGCGACTGCTGCCGACCTGCGCGACACCGGTGATTCGATACAAAGTGATGGCGGATGAAGAACTGCAACCGGACGGCATGTTGACCGGAGCACCGTTGCTGCCGATGTTCTGGATCGCGTAGAAGCCGTTGTAGGCCGCGACCCAAGCGATACCGTTGGCGTTCGTACTGGCCACCGTGACCTGGGTCGCATCAGGGGGCGCGCAGGCCGCGACGGTGGCGCACTTGGCCAACGAGTAGGAAGATGCCGAAACGACATTTTCTCCCACACGCAGGGATGCCTCTGCCACCTGGAACGATTGGTTGCGGTTCATCACACTGCCGCTCATCTTTTCCTGCAGGGTTGCGTTCTGCATCGACGAGATGCCAATCATGGTCAACAGCAAAAGCATGATCAGGCTGACCAACAGCGCCATGCCCCGCTGATGCGCGGATGAGTCCAAGCGAGGGGATCGTCTGTTCATGTCTCTCATCCCTAGCGCAACCGGTTACGTAGCGAGGCCACCACATTGAACGTCTGATCTCGGACGCGACTATTGGGATCGGTCAGGGTCATGCTGATGCGCACGCTGCGGATGTTGCCGTAGTCCGCTAACGCGGGAGCAGCGCTGTAGGACTGCACGGTGTTGGGCGATGCGGCCGTGGCCATGCCAAAGCTGACATTGAATGTCTTGACCCCGTTTATCAGTACCGATGTCGTGCCGTTCACCGTGGTTGAAAGCTGGCTATTGGCAACTGTGTAGATGACCTTGCGTATCGGGAAGGCCAGCTCTCCAGCAGAGGCATTCGCGGTGGCCAGGCCGGTGTACGCCTTGGCGGTTGTCAGGCAATCGGAAATGATGGTCCAGGTCGGCGTACCGCCATTGGCCCCGACGTCTCCAGTGACCAGCGTGAGCACGTTGGTAGTGGCCCCGCCGGTGGTCACCGAGGTGTACATGATGGGATTCACGGTCGCCAGCGTGTAGGACAACCCGGTGCTCACATCGGTGAACGACGTGGTCCCCTGAGCGATACAGCCCTGCATCCCCACCATGCGCAACTCCTGCACCATGCGGCTGAGCACATAGCGCGCGTCCTCCTGCATGGTCGATGAAGCGTTCTGCGACATGAAGGTATTCTTCGCGGACAGGAAAATCTGCGTCACGCCCAGCACGATGATCAAGCCGATGGCCATGGCGACCATCAGCTCGACCAGGCCGTATCCTTTGCAAGATGTCTTCATGGATAAGCCGTCCCATCGGCCGCTACCCGGCTCACCAGCACAAAATTGCGAGTCGTTGCGGTGGCATCGGAGCTGTTGTCCGCCCTGATTACCGTACCTGCCCGCGTGTCGTTCCAGACGATGGTGATGGTCACCACATAGCCCTTGAGCACGATGCTGGCGTCCGTGCCTGGCAGGTTGCTCATGTTGGTGATGTTAGTGCGCAAGTCGGTCAGGTCCTGGCTGACCGCGGTGCTCCCCGCTGTGGTCGGTGCCGAGGCGAGATTGGTTAACGCGTACTGGGAGATATTGTCGGTATTTGCACGGATCCGATCCATCATGTCGTAGGCGATAAAGCTCGCCTGACTGCTCAGCGACGAACTGTCCGTGTATTTCAAGGCGTTCAATTGAATGGCGGCAGCGCCGAGCAAACCGATACACATAACCAAAAGCGCCACCAATACTTCGATCAGGCTGAAGCCTGCCTGGCGGCGACTCATGGGCAGGCTCCATTGAGGATGACGCGCCCGTTGAGGCAGATCCCTACGTTGCGACTCGTGGCGCCGTTGGTGTAGACCATGGTGACCGCAGTCGTCGGGTAGGCCAGCGCACCCAGATTATTGAATTCGACATAGGTGGCCGTGACCGACGGCGTCATCGCCGAGTTCGCAGACATGGGGGCAATGACGCGCAGGACTGTCACCCTGTTGAGGGGGTCGGTGAACTGCACGTTCAGGTTGGTTGCCCAGGTTGCGCCGACCGTAGCGGGGGTAACGCGCACATTGACGCCACGGTTGATCGCCTCCAGGCGAGCGTAGTTGAGCGCGCGATAAAAATCGCCGGTATCCGAATCAGCCCGGTTGTTACGAATGAGCGTGGTGAAAGACGGGATCGCAATAGACGCGCCGATCGCGATGACGGCAACCGTCACGATCAACTCAATCAGCGAAAACCCCTTGTTACGATCCCGCATTGCGATACTCCCCGAGACCCGGCGACTATAAGCCAACTGTGCCGCTTGGCAAGCGCACATCAGAATATAGGGTTGTTCTGGCCGGATCAGCGTGATGGAACATGTTGATTCAATTCCCGCCGGGCTTTTGACACCTATCCCCTGTCCCAGCAATTCCCATTCCAAGGACGGTATCCACCATGCATCAACGCGGCATCACCCTCATCGAACTGCTGGCCACCGTGACCATCCTCGCCATTATCCTGCACCTGGCGATGCCGTCGTTTCGGCAGTTGATCGGCAGCAATCGGCAACAAGTGGCTGCGAACGAGCTGCTGAACGCCGTGCGTTCCGCCCGTACGGAAGCGGTCCTGCGACATCAGTCGGTGATCATTCAGCCGCTCGAGGGCGACTGGGCGTTCGGCTGGAGGATGATTGCGGATGTGAGCGGCAAGGGCCTGAGCGATCCGGACAATCCAGTGCTGGCGGTGCGTCAGAATGGCGGCAAGGTACGGATCGTCGGTAATTACCGACTGGAGAAGTGGGTTCGCTTCAACGGTATGGGCACACCGTCTTACGCCGGCGCATCACCCGGCAATGGCACCCTGTACATCTGCGATGAGGGCACCGGGCTGACCCACTCCCGGGTCGTGATCAACGTTCCCGGGCGGGTACAGCTGCTCGCGGGCCCGGACAATACCGAGCCATGCAGCCTCAGCTGATGGTCTTGACGCGTAACTCCTTAGGCATCGAAAACGTAATGTTTTCCGGACGTCCAGCCAGTTCATCAGCGCCGGTGGCGCCCCAGGCCTGCAACTGCTCGATCACGCCGCGCACCAGCACCTCAGGCGCCGAAGCGCCGGCCGTGACGCCGATACGCTCGATGCCATCGAACCAGCTGCGTTGCATGTCTTCGGCGCCGTCGATCAGGTACGCCGGGGTCGCCAGCCGTTCGGCCAGTTCGCGCAGGCGGTTGGAGTTGGAGCTGTTGGGGCTGCCGACCACCAGCACCACGTCGCACTCGTCGGCCAGTTGCTTGACCGCATCCTGGCGGTTCTGGGTGGCGTAGCAGATGTCGTCCTTGCGCGGGCCGCCGATGTTCGGGAAGCGCGCGCGCAAAGCGTCGATGACGCGACCGGTGTCGTCCATCGACAGGGTGGTCTGGGTCACGAACGCCAGGGCATCGGGGTTACGCACCTGCAGGTCGGCGACATCCTGCTCGTCCTCGACCAGGTAGATCGCGCCGCCATTGCTGCCGTCGTACTGGCCCATGGTGCCTTCGACTTCCGGGTGGCCGGCATGGCCGATAAGGATGCACTCACGGCCGTCGCGACTGTAGCGGGCGACCTCGATGTGCACCTTGGTGACCAGCGGACAGGTGGCGTCAAAGACCTTGAGCCCGCGGCCGGCCGCTTCCTGACGCACGGCCTGGGAAACGCCGTGGGCGCTGAAGATGACGATGACGTCGTCCGGCACCTGGTCGAGTTCTTCGACGAAGATCGCGCCGCGGTTGCGCAGGTCCTCGACCACGAACTTGTTGTGGACCACTTCGTGGCGCACGTAGATCGGCGGGCCGAAGACTTCCAGGGCGCGGTTGACGATTTCGATCGCACGGTCCACGCCAGCGCAGAAGCCACGGGGGTTGGCGAGTTTGATGTGCATGCTTGCCTCGGGGCCCTTAAAGGGCCGTGACCGAAAGGATTTCAACCTCGAAATTCAAGGTCTTGCCCGCCAGCGGGTGGTTGAAGTCGACCGTCACCTGAGCGTTGTCGAAAGCTTTGACCACGCCCGGCAGCTCGGTGTTGGCAGCGTCGTTGAAAATGACCAGCAGGCCTTCGGACAGCTCCATGCCCTCGAACTGCGAACGCGGCATGATCTGCACGTTCTGCGGGTTCGGTTGGCCGAAAGCGTTTTCCGGCAGCACGGTGACGGTGCGCTTGTCGCCGGCCTTGAAGCCGAACAGCGCAGCTTCGAAGCCGGGCAGCAGGTTGCCGTCGCCAACCTTGAAGGTCGCCGGCGACTTGTCGAAGGTGCTGTCGACGGTGTCGCCGTTTTCCAGGTGCAGCGCGAAGTGTAGGGTCACTTCGGTGTTCTGGGCTATACGTTGTTCAGTCACGGACAGGCGCTCCCGACTTCTTGGTTTTGAACATGTCCAGGGCCAGCATGATGGCACCCACGGTAATGCCGCTGTCAGCGACGTTGAAGGCCGGGAAGCCATGCTCGTGCCAGTGCACGAAGATGAAATCGATCACGTGGCCCAGCACGATGCGGTCGTACAGGTTGCCCAGCGCGCCGCCCAGCACCAGCGCCAGGGCGATGGCGAGCCAGGTGTCGTTGCGCCCAAGGCGCTTGAGCCAGACGATCAGCACCGCGCTGACCACCACCGCGATCAACGCGAACAGCCAACGCTGCCAGCCGCCGCTGTCGGCCAGAAAGCTGAAGGCCGCGCCGGTGTTGTAGGCCAGCATCCAGCTGAAGTAGTCGGGGATGACCACGATCTGCTGGTACAGCTCCAAGGTGTGCTCGAAGTAGTACTTGCTGGCCTGATCGAGAATGAACACCAGCGCACTGATCCACAGCCAGCCAAGGCGCCCGAAGCGCCCCGCAGTGTTAGGCATAGTGACGCACCTCGCCGGCACCGCTGATGTTGTCGACGCAGCGACCGCAGATGTCCGGATGCTCCGGGTTCACACCTACGTCTTCGCGGAAGTGCCAGCAACGGGCGCACTTGACGCCGCCGGACTTGACCACTTGCAGCTTGAGGCCAGGCACGTCGGTGACCACGGCATCGGCCGGGGCCTGCACGAATGGCGCCACGGCGGCCTTGGAAGTGATCAGCACGAAACGCAGCTCATCGCCGAGTTTGTTCAGATCGGCGCTCAGGGCTTCATCGCCGTACAGGGTCACTTCGGCCTGCAGGTTGCCGCCAATGACCTTGGCCGCGCGCAGGTTTTCCATTTCCTTGTTGACCGCGACCTTGACCGCCATGATCCGCTCCCAGTACTCGCGGCCCATGTCGAAGCCTTGCGGCAGCTCGGTGAGGCCCTGGTACCAGGTGTTGAGCATGACCGACTCGTTGCGCTCGCCCGGCAGGTACTGCCACAGCTCGTCGGCGGTGAACGCCAGGATCGGCGCGATCCAGCGCACCAGCGCCTCGCTGATGTGATACAGCGCGGTCTGGCAGGAACGACGCGGGATGCTGTCGGCGCCGGTGGTGTACTGGCGGTCCTTGATGATGTCCAGGTAGAAACCGCCCAGCTCCTGCACGCAGAAGTTGTGCACCTTGGAGTAGACGTTCCAGAAGCGGTATTCGTCGTAGTGCTCTTCGAGTTCGCGCTGCAGCAGCAGGGTGCGGTCGACGGCCCAGCGGTCCAGCGCGATCATTTCGTCGGCGGGCAGCAGGTCGGTGGCCGGGTCGAAGCCGCTCAGGTTGGAGAGCAGGAAGCGCGCGGTGTTGCGGATCCGCCGATAGGCGTCGGCGCTGCGCTGCAGGATGGTTTCCGACACGGCCATTTCGCCGGAGTAGTCGGTCGAGGCCACCCACAGACGCATGATGTCGGCACCCAGGGTGTCGTTGACCTTTTGCGGGGCGATGACGTTACCCAGCGACTTGGACATCTTGCGGCCGTTCTCGTCGACGGTGAAGCCGTGGGTCAGTAGCTCGCGGTACGGCGCGTGGTTGTCGATGGCGCAACCGGTCAGCAAGGACGAGTGGAACCAGCCGCGGTGCTGGTCGGAACCTTCGAGGTACAGGTCGGCGCGCGGGCCGGTCTCGTGGCCCATCGGGTGCGAGCCGCGCAGCACGTGCCAGTGGGTGGTACCGGAGTCGAACCACACGTCCAGGGTGTCGCTGATCTTGTCGTACTGGCTGGCTTCATCGCCCAGCAGTTCGGCGGCGTCGAGCTTGAACCAGGCTTCGATGCCCTCTTGTTCGACGCGCTGCGCCACCTGCTCCATCAGCTCGACGGTGCGCGGGTGCAGCTCGCCGGTGGCCTTGTGCAGGAAGAACGGGATCGGCACGCCCCAGTTGCGCTGACGCGAGATGCACCAGTCCGGGCGGTTGGCGATCATCGAGTGCAGGCGCGCCTGGCCCCAGGCCGGGACGAACTTGGTGTCTTCGATGGCCTTGACCGCGCGCACACGCAGGGTGTCACCGGTTGCCGGTTGCTTGTCCATGCCCACGAACCACTGCGCGGTGGCGCGGTAGATGAGCGGAGTCTTGTGGCGCCAGCAGTGCATGTAGCTGTGGCTGACGACTTCGGTGTGCATCAGCGCGCCGACTTCGGTCAGTTTGTCGACGATGTTCTGGTTGGCCTTGAAGATGAACTGGCCACCGAAGAATTCCAGCGAGTCGACGTACACGCCGTTGCTCTGCACCGGGCTGATGATGTCATCGTTGCTCAGGCCGTATTGCTTCCAGATGTTGAAGTCGTCGAGGCCATAGGCGGGCGCGCAGTGAACCACGCCGGTACCAGCACCCAGCTCGACGTAGTTGGCGAGGAACACCGGCGACAGACGATCATAGAACGGGTGACGGAACGCCAGTAGCTCCAGGCGTGCGCCAACCGCCGTGGCGATTACGGTGCCCGACAGGTTGTAGCGTGCCAGGCAGGACTCCACCAACTCTTCAGCCAGGACCAGCAAGCGATCGCCCACGTCCACCAGGGCATAGGTGAACTCTGGGTGCACGTTGAGCGCCTGGTTGGCAGGGATGGTCCAGGGCGTGGTGGTCCAGATGACGATGGCGGCGGGTTTTGTCAGCGGATCGGTTTCGAACGCATCGGCCAAACCCAATGCATCATCGATCGGGAAAGCGACGTCGATGGTGGGCGACTTTTTGTCGGCGTACTCGACCTCGGCCTCGGCCAGGGCCGAACCGCAATCGAAGCACCAGTTCACGGGCTTGAGGCCCTTGAACACGAAGCCGCCCTTGACCATTTCCGCCAGGGCGCGGATTTCACCGGCCTCGTTGGTGAAGTTCATGGTCTTGTAGGGGTTGGACCAATCACCCAGTACACCCAGGCGGATGAACTCGGATTTTTGCCCTTCGATCTGCTCGCTGGCGTAGGCGCGGCACAGTTCGCGGGTCTTGTCCGCAGGCAGGTTCTTGCCGTGGGTGACCTCGACCTTGTGCTCGATCGGCAGGCCGTGGCAGTCCCAACCCGGGACATAAGGCGCGTCGAAGCCCGAGAGGGTCTTGGAGCGCGTGATCATGTCCTTGAGAATCTTGTTCAGCGCGTGACCGATGTGAATAGTGCCGTTGGCGTAAGGAGGACCATCGTGCAGGACGAACTTGGGACGATCCTTGCCAATTTCGCGAAGCTTGCGGTACAGGTCGATGCTGTTCCAGCGCTCAAGCGTCTGCGGCTCGCGCTGGGGCAGGCCGGCCTTCATGGGGAAGGCGGTGTCCGGAAGGTTTAGCGTGGCTTTGTAGTCGGTCATTTCAGGCTCTTCAATAGCGGCTGGCCGCTGCTTTCAGTTAAGGGCGGTGGGCTCGTGCGGCGGCAACATCCGCATCGATCGCCGACTTCAGCGCCTCCAGGGAGGCGAAACGCTGCTCATCGCGCAGCTTGTGGTGGAAAGCCACCGTCAAACGCCGGTCGTAAAGATTGCCGGCAAAATCCAGCAGGTGCACTTCCAGGTGGGCTTTGCCATCACCTGCAACGGTTGGCCGCACGCCTATGTTGGCGACTCCCGGCCATTGCTTGCCGTCGATCTCGACGCTCACCAGATAGACCCCGGTAAACGGCACACGACGGCGCTTGAGCTGGACGTTGGCAGTCGGCCAACCCAGCTGGCGAGCGAGTTTCTGGCCATGCAGCACTCGCCCGGTGATCTGGAACGGGCGGCCGAGCAATTCCTCGGCCAGCTTGAAATCGGCAACCGCGAGCGCCTTGCGCACCTGGGTGCTGCTTACCCGTACGCCTTGCATCTCGACGGTGCGGGCGGCCTCGACGGTGAAGCCCTGAGCGGCGCCGACCTGGGTGAGGAAGTCGAAATCCCCCAGGCGATCGCAGCCGAAGCGGAAATCGTCACCGACCTCCAGGTGCTTGACGCCCAGGCCGTCGACCAGAATGGTCTCGACGAACTCGGCGGCGCTGAGCTTGCTCAGGCGCTGGTTGAACGCCAGGCAGAGCACCTGATCGACGCCTTCGGCGGCGAGCAGTTCGAGCTTGTCGCGCAACCGGGCCAGACGCGCCGGGGCGCTGTCGGGCGCGAAGTACTCACGGGGTTGCGGCTCGAAAATCACCACGCAGCTGGGCACGCCCAACTCCACGGCACGCTCGCGCAGCCGCACCAGGATAGCCTGATGACCGCGATGAACGCCGTCGAAATTGCCAATGGTGGCGACACAGCCCCGATGCTGGGGCCGCAGGTTGTGGAGACCTCGAACCAGCTGCATAACACGCTTCTTGCTCATAAAGTGGTCGATTATAACCACACCCGGGCCGCGACGACAGGCGACACAAGCATGCTTTCACCTTGAAATCGAGAAACCGACGGCCCGCCTCCCCCTGTAGCGAGGGGGCTTGCCCCCGATTCGGTACACCTGACACTGCGCAGCGCGCTACTTTTTTCGGGGGCGAGCCCCCTCGCTACAGGCATCGGTCAACGCACAGGCCTAGCTCAACCCTCTGCGGGCGAAGTCCTTGAGACGAAAGCCGAGCAGCAGCAACATGCCGAAATACACCGCCACCCCGGTACCCACCAGCAGCCCCAGGCGCAGGAAGCGCTCGGGCATAGTGCCGTCACTCCAGGCCGGCATGTAGTGCATCAGCCCCAGCAGCGCGACCGACATCGCCAGCACGGCGATCATCAGCTTGCCGAGGAACGCCGCCCAGCCCGGCTGCGGCTCGAACATTTTCTGTTTGCGCAGTTGCCAGAACAGCAGGCCGGCGTTCATGCAGGCGCCGCCACTGATCGCCAGCGCCAGGCCGGCGTGCTGCAGATGGCTAATGAACAGCAGATTCAGCACCTGAGTCGCCACCAGGGTGAAAATCGCGATCTTCACCGGCGTGCGGATGTTCTGCTGCGCATAGAACCCGGGCGCCAGCACCTTGATGAGAATGATGCCCAGCAGACCAACGGCGTAGGCCACCAGCGCGCGCTGGGTCATGGCCGCATCGAAGGCGCCGAACTTGCCGTACTGGAACAGCGACACCGTCAGCGGCTCGGCCAGCAGCGCCAGGGCCAGCGAGCACGGCAGCACCAGCACGAAGCACAGGCGCAGGCCCCAGTCGAGAATCCGCGAGTACTCGTGGCGATCCTTGTTGGCGTAAGTCTTGGCCAGGGTCGGCAGCAATATGGTGCCCAGCGCCACCCCCAGCACCCCGGACGGCAGTTCCATCAGGCGATCGGCGTAGTACATCCACGACACCGAGCCCGCCGCCAGGAACGAGGCAAAGATGGTGTTGATGATCAGCGAGATCTGACTGACCGACACCCCGAGAATCGCCGGCCCCATTTGCTTCATCACCCGCAGGGCGCCGCTGTTGCGCAGATCGAGACGCGGCAGCACCAGCATGCCGATCTTTTTCAGGTGCGGCAGCTGATACAGCAACTGCGCCAGACCACCGGCCAGTACACCCCAGGCCAGCACCATGATCGGCGGATTGAAATATGGCGTGAGAAACAGCGCAAAGACGATTTGACTGACATTGAGCAGCGTCGGCGTGAACGCCGGCACCGAAAAACGGTTCCAGGTGTTGAGGATCGCGCCCACGAAGGAGGACAGCGAGATCAGCAATATATAGGGGAACGTCACCCTGAGCAGATCGCTGGTGAGCTTGAACTTCTCGGGCGTATCGGCGAAACCGGGGGCGGTGATCCAGATCACCACCGGCGCGGCCAGCACGCCGATCAGCGTCACCACGGCCAACATCAAGGTCAGCAGGCCGGCGACATAGGCGATGAACGTGCGCGTCGCCTCCTCCCCTTGCTGGTTCTTGTATTCGGCCAGAATCGGCACGAACGCCTGGGAGAAAGCCCCTTCGGCGAACACCCTGCGCAACAGATTGGGCAGCTTGAAGGCGATGAAGAAGGCGTCGGTGGCCATGCCTGCGCCGAAGATTCGGGCAACTAATGTATCGCGCACGAAGCCCAGGACCCGCGACACCATGGTGATGGAGCTGACTGCAGCCAAGGATTTGAGGAGGTTCATCGAAAGTTTTTTGCGCCTATGGACAAAGAGCAGGCCCGTGCAGCGACCAGTTGTGCAATACTGCGCGCCGCTAAAGCAGGCAGAGCCTAGAGATCCGCGAGTTTACAGGTCGCGGGCAATAAGTGAATCACTTCACTGGCAACGTTGACCGCTCAGCGGAACGTCCGCCATGCTCTTGACAACGCGTCATTGCATCGGCATTATTCGCGGCCTATTTTGTTCGCTATATTTACCAAGTCTTTCGAGGAGCTCGACGGTGGCCAACTCACCTTCTGCCAAAAAACGTGCAAAACAGGCTGAGAAGCGTCGCAGCCACAACGCCAGCCTGCGTTCCATGGTTCGCACCTACATCAAGAATGTAGTCAAAGCCATCGACACAAAAGACGCCGAAAAAGCACAAGCTGCTTACGTTCTGGCTGTGCCTGTCATCGACCGTATGGCCGACAAGGGCATCATCCACAAGAACAAGGCTGCTCGCCACAAGAGCCGCCTGAACGGCCACATCAAAGCACTGAGCCAGGCTGCTGCCTGATTAGTCGCTTGATGTGTACAAAAACCGGCCTCAGGGCCGGTTTTTTTGTGCGCGTGAGTAGCGCGACGCTGACGCCTCACTCAAAATGCAGCGGCTCCCCACGGCCCACTGCATCGAATCGATCAGTGGGGGCGGGAGCGTTCTCGCAGAGCACGTCGATCACCATGGCCTTTTTTGCGCTAAAGGCCAGTGCCAGCGCAGGTATCAGCCCGGATACCTCAGTGACAGTCACCCCCTCCACCCCCAAAGCCTGAGCGAAACCCGCCCAATCGTGCCGGGGTAACTCATGGAGTTTACCCATCGCCGGACTGATCCGCTCAGCACGAAGCTTAGGATTGCCCAAGGCAGCATTGTTCATGACGATACAAATCAATGGGATGCCGTATCGGGCAGCCGTCTGCATTTCAATACCGTGCATCAACATGCAGCCATCTCCGGTCACGACCACACAAGGCTTATCTGGTCGAGCCAGGAGCGCGCCAATAGCGGCAGGAATTGCCCAACCCATCGCCCCCATATACTTGATCGATGAATACCACCCTCCTGGACTGCAACTACAAAAATAATGACCGACGAAAAACGCATGGGCGCCACTGTCGGAAAACACCATGCCGTTGCTCGGCATAACCTGTTGCAAAGCGGTCACTATTCGGGCGGGATGAATCAGTAGCTGATCTTGGTCTTCAGGCATGATTGGCTTATAGCGAGGGGTAACATTCGCCAGATTCGACCACCACGCCCTTCGCTGTGACGCACTTTTTAAACAGGCCGAGCATTCATCCTCACCCGTCGAATTTAAAGCCGCAAGAAAAGTGCGCGCATCGCCAAGGACTGCCAGATCAACAGTAAAATTATTGAACACCTCACTGATATTTATATCGTTGACTATTAACGCCGCTACCGGCTGAAACCCCTTTACCCAGCGCAAAGTACTGAGCATGTTCAGCCGAGAGCCGATGACTATCAGGACATCCAGCGCCTGCGTACCCAGGGCTTTAATAGCGGGGTCATTGCCATACCAACCAAAAACACCCATGCTCAATGGATGATTTTCGGGAAATATACCCTTGGCCGCCAATGTAGTTGCGACCGGGATGCTGAAGCGTTCGGCGAAACGAAGCAACTCGCCATCCGCAGCCGATTGAACGCAACCCGAGCCCGCCAGAATCGCAATCCTGGGACTGCTCCCTACCCGACTCCAGAATGAGCGACACGCGTCAACATCGATAAAGCGCGGACAGTACAACGCCTCAGGCAACGTCTTCCACTGACCAGCAACATCCGACACCTGCACATCCATCGGTACTGACAGGCGCACCGGCCCCCGAGAATCAGGACTTAGCATCCTGCGAAACAGATAAGCCAACTGGCGATAAATCTGCGCGGATGCCGCCTCCCGCTGAGCGACCAATAGTGGCAAGAGAATCGCCGAAGCATTGATACCCGCGCTACTGGAATCCTGAAGCCCGCCGCAGCCTTGCACTTCGGCGCTGGTTTCGCCCGTGATCAAGAATACCGCCGATCGATCGGTGCGAGCCGTCGCCATTGCTGTGACGGTATTGGTGACGCCGGGCCCACCAATCGCCAAGCAGACACCAAACCGCCCGCTGGCGCGACTATAGCCGTCGGCCATGTAGGCAGCACCCGCCTCATGCGCAGCGACTATCGTCACCAGTTCGTGGCTTTCGCTAAGGCGTTCAAGGAAGCAATCGATGGACTGCCCGGGCACACAGAAAATATGGGACACCCCTTCCTGACGCACGACATCAAGCACGGCTGCCGCGGCAATCATGGCCGCACCTCACGGGCCGAACGGATAATCTCTAGGGCGTTGTACGTGCGCGGAATACCCAGATACAGGGACAGTAGCAGCACGCACTCGAGAATATCCTCAAGGGGCAATTGCCGCTGAGAGGAGGTATATAAATGCTGCCGCAGCGCGCGCTCGGTGTCCCCCTGCGATATCAGACTGGAGAGCACAACCAACTCTTTTTCTCGGGCAGATAAACCAGCACGCTGCCAAATATCCCCCAGTCCGAATTCGACCACCATGTTCATGTAGTCAGGAAAGAACTCAGTCAATCGCTCCATCTCGGCAACGTCTTCGGGGTGATATTTATTTTTCAGCTCATCTCTGCCAAGGGATTTTTTTTCATGATCGCCGGACATAATAGCCCCCCACTAGTTACTTCAGCGGCACCTTTTTATTGATCCGGGTGCACAGTTAAAAACCAGCCTAGCAGGCGACCCAAAAAACAACCCATCCTACTTATACTTAATGGCAATAACAGCCACAACATCAAAGCCCTGCATTAATTCATACAGGGCAGACTTGAATTTAAACTTTCATTTGATCCGTTATCTGCGCTTGATACACAGACTTATTGCTGATGTGGCCATGGCATGATCGGAATCGCCGTCACCGCATTCTGCGGACTGCCCTCGATCACCTTGTCGCTATACACCAGGTACACCAGCGTGTTGCGCTTCTCATCATAGAAGCGCACCACCTGCATGGTCTTGAATACCAGCGAGGTGCGCTCCTTGAATACCTCTTCGCCATCCTTGAGATCGGCAGGCAGTTGGATCGGCCCGACCTGACGGCAGGCGATCGACGCCTCGGCGCGATCCTCCGCCAGCCCCAGCCCACCTTTGACGCCACCCGTCTTGGCGCGCGACAGGTAACAGGTCACCCCCGGCACCTTGGGATCATCGAAGGCTTCGACGACGATCCGGTCATTGGGCCCGAGAAACTTGAACACCGTCGACACCTGACCGATTTCCTCGGCCGACGCCAGCAGCGGCAACGCCAACAGCGCACCCAGAACTCCATGAATCAATCGCATGCCGGCCTTCCCTTCAGACAAGAATCAGATTGTCGCGATGCAGCAACTCCGGCTCGGCCATATAGCCCAGCACGCCTTCAATGGCGTCCGATGGCAGACCGATGATCTTTTGTGCCTCGAGGGCGCTGTAGTTGGTCAGGCCGCGGGCGATTTCACGACCGTCCGCCGCCACGCACACCACCATCTCGCCACGGCGGAAACTGCCCTGCACGGTCTTGACCCCAACGGCGAGCAGACTCTTGTGATCCTGACTCAACGCCTTGACTGCGCCGTCATCGAGCACCAGCGTGCCGCGGGTCTGCAGATGCCCTGCCAGCCACTGCTTGCGTGCCGCGAGCATCTCCCGCTCGGGCGACAACAGCGTGCCGAGGCGCTCACCCGCCTTGAGGCGATCCAGGACACGCTCCAGGCGACCACCGACGATGATGGTGTGTGCCCCCGAACGGGCCGCCAGACGCGCCGCACGCAGTTTGGTCTGCATACCGCCACGCCCGAGCGCGCCACCGGTGCCACCGGCGACCGCATCCAGAGCCGGATCATCGGCGCGGGCCTCGTAGATCAACTGGGCATCGGGATTGTTGCGCGGATCGGCGTCGAACATGCCATCGCGATCGGTGAGAATCACCAGCAGGTCAGCCTCTACCAGGTTGGCCACCAGGGCTGCCAAGGTGTCGTTGTCACCAAAGCGGATTTCGTCGGTGACCACGGTGTCGTTTTCGTTGATCACCGGAACTACGCCCAACTCCACCAGCGCACGCAAGGTGCTGCGGGCATTGAGGTAGCGCTTGCGGTCGGACAGGTCGTCGTGGGTGAGCAGGATCTGCGCGGTATGGCGACCGTGCTCGGCGAAGCTCGACTCCCAGGCCTGCACCAGGCCCATCTGACCGATGGCGGCGGCGGCTTGCAGCTCGTGCATGGCACTCGGTCGCACGGTCCAGCCCAGCCGACTCATGCCTGCAGCGACCGCCCCCGAGGAGACCAGCACCAACTCGACACCCGCCTCACGCAGGGCCACCATCTGCTCGACCCAGACGCTCATCGCGGCGCGATCCAGGCCCTTGCCGTCTGCCGTCAGCAGCGCGCTGCCGATCTTCACGACCCAGCGTTGCGCACCCGTCACCTTGCTCCGCATCATCTTCCAACCTTTACCCGGTAGAAATCGTAGAAACCAAAACGCCGCTCGAGTGAGCGGCGCTGTAGTTTACTACGGGTATCTGTAGCGAGGGGGCTTGCCCCCGAAAAATGGATCGACCAAGGATTTTCATCGGCCCATCGGGTTTTCGGGGACAAGCCCCCCTCGCTACAGTGGATAACATCAATCGCGGACGTAGATGATTTCCGGGCCATCTTCGGCGTCTTCTTCATCCCAATCGCTGTCGTCATCTTCACCGAAGTCATGCACGCTCTTGACGCCGCTGCGGCGCAGGGCACGCTTGTCGTCCAGGGCCTGCAACTGTGCACGGGCTTCGTCTTCGATCTGCTGATCGAGCTCGGCCAACTCGGCGGCGAACTCCGGATCGTTGGCCAGACGATCGGCACGATCCTCCAGATACCGCATGATGTCCTGGCTGAGCTTCTCGGTGCCCTGCTTGGAAATCGCCGAAATCACATAGACCGGACCTTCCCACTCCAGGCGATCGACGATCTCCTTGATGCGCTCGTCGTGCTCTTCTTCGAGCAACTGGTCGGCCTTGTTCAGCACCAGCCAACGCTCGCGATCCGCCAGCGCCGGGCTGAATTTCTGCAGCTCGTTGACGATCACCTCAGCCGCGTCGGCCGCACTGGTGTCATCCAGCGGCGCCATGTCGACCAGGTGCAGCAGGATACGCGTGCGCGCCAGGTGCTTGAGGAAACGAATGCCCAGGCCGGCGCCATCGGACGCACCCTCGATCAGGCCGGGAATATCGGCGATGACGAAGCTCTTCCAGCGGTCGACACTGACCACGCCGAGGTTCGGCACCAGGGTGGTGAACGGATAGTCGGCGACTTTCGGCTTGGCAGCGGACACCGAACGAATGAAGGTGCTCTTGCCGGCATTCGGCAAGCCCAGCAGACCGACGTCGGCCAGCACTTTCATTTCCAGCTTGAGGTCACGCTGCTCGCCCGGTTTGCCCGGAGTGGTCTGGCGCGGCGCGCGGTTGGTACTGGACTTGAAGCGGGTGTTGCCCAGCCCGTGCCAGCCGCCCTGTACTACCATCAAACGCTGACCGGCCTTGACCAGGTCACCAATGACTTCCTGGGTGCCGGCATCGATCACCGTGGTGCCGACAGGTACGCGCAGCAGCAGGTCTTCACCTTTTTTGCCAGTGCAGTCGGTGCTGCCGCCGTTGGAGCCACGCTCGGCATCGAAGTGACGGGTGTAGCGATAGTCGACCAGGGTGTTGAGGTTTTCGTCAGCCACCAGATAGATCGAACCGCCATCGCCGCCGTCGCCGCCGTTAGGGCCGCCGTTCTCGATGAACTTTTCCCGACGGAAGCTCATGCAACCGTTACCACCATCACCCGCCTTGACGCGGATGGACACTTCATCAACAAACTTCATAAACACGCCCCTCGCCACACGGGCGAGCTGAAAAACGTAAAGACATAAGGCTCTTGCAAAGATGAGCGCGGCGACCCCCGTCAACGACCGTAGAATCCAGCGCCGGCAGCCCATACAAACAGCTTTGCAAGAGACTCACCCCACAAACGAAAAAGCCCCGTCGCGAGACAGGGCTTCTCCAGCGTCAACGCGATCAGGCCGCGACAACACTCACGTAGCGACGACCGAAGGCGCCTTTTACTTCGAACTTGATCACGCCTGCCACTTTGGCGAACAGGGTGTGATCTTTACCCATGCCAACACCGTAACCGGCGTGGAATTGGGTGCCGCGCTGACGCACGATGATGTTGCCTGGGATGATAGCCTGGCCGCCATACATCTTCACGCCAAGGCGTTTGGCTTCTGAGTCGCGACCGTTACGGGTACTACCACCAGCTTTTTTGTGTGCCATGAGTTCAATACTCCAGTAGAGGGTGTCGAGGCTGAATTAAGCCTGGATACCGGTGATTTTGATCTCGGTGTACCACTGGCGGTGGCCCATACGCTTCATGTGGTGCTTACGACGACGGAACTTGATGATGCGGACTTTATCGTGACGACCTTGGGAGATCACTTCAGCCACAACGGTAGCGCCAGCAACGACTGGAGCACCGATATTCACGTCGTCACCGTTGGCAACCAACAGAACGCGATCAAAAGTTACGGATTCGCCAGTGGCGATTTCCAGTTTTTCGATCTTCAGGTATTCACCTGGGGCGACTTTGTACTGCTTGCCGCCAGTAACGATTACTGCATAAGACATGGTATTTCTCCGATAATCCTGCTCACCCAGCTCTTTATAAGTAGAGTGTCGGCTGGCATGGCTGCACGGGGCTGGAACGGCCCAGATGCAATTGCGTAAGGCAGGTGATGCCCAGGAAGTTCAGGGTGCGCGATTGTACGTAAGCTTTGCCTGCGGCGCAAGAGGTCGAAAGTGTCGCCTTGACAGGCTCCCGCCCCCGACCTAGCATGCCGCGCAACCCTTCTGGAGCGCCTTTCGCTGATGCAACCCCAAGCTTTCTACCGCGCGGTGGCGGATGATTTTATCGCCGTTGACGAAATCATCAAGAAGCAGCTGACTTCGCGTGTGCCGCTGGTGTCGAAAATCGGCGATTACATCACCTCGGCCGGGGGCAAACGCCTGCGACCGCTGCTGGTGCTGCTGTGCGGCAAGGCACTTGGCCATCACGGTCCGGACCTGAACCTGCTGGCGGCCACCATAGAGTTCCTGCACACCGCCACGCTGCTGCACGATGACGTGGTCGACATGTCCGGCATGCGCCGCGGCCGCTCTACGGCCAACGCCATGTGGGGCAACGCACCGAGTGTGCTGGTGGGCGATTTCCTTTATTCGCGCTCGTTCGAAATGATGGTCGAGCTGGGCTCGATGCCGGTCATGCGCATTCTCTCCCAGGCCACGCGCATCATTGCCGAAGGCGAAGTGCTGCAGTTGTCCAAGGTGCGTGACGCCAGCACCACGGAAGAGACCTACATGGAAGTCATCCGCGGCAAGACCGCGATGCTCTTCGAGGCCTCGACCCACAGCGCCGCCGCATTGGCCGATGCCAGCGAAGTCCAGCGTGAAGCGCTGCGCACTTTCGGGGATCACTTGGGCGTGGCCTTCCAGCTGGTCGACGACCTGCTCGATTACCGCGGCGACGCCGACACCCTGGGCAAGAACGTTGGCGACGACCTGGCGGAGGGCAAGCCGACGCTGCCGCTGATCTACACCATGCGCGAAGGCACTGCCGAGCAAGCGGCGCTGGTTCGTCGGGCGATCCAGAAGGGCGGCATCGAAGACCTCGAGAGCATCCGCGAGGCGGTCGAAACCGCCGGCGCGCTGGATTACACCGCACAGCTGGCCCGCGACTATGTCGCACGCGCCATCGCCTGCCTCGACGCACTGCCCGCTAGCGAATATCGCGACGCGCTGGTCGAACTCAGCGAATTCGCCGTCGCCCGCACGCACTGACAACCCTGTAGCGAGGGGGCTTGCCCCCGATTCGATAGGCCTGACCCTACGGGGTGCCAGTGCTATCTTTCGGGGGCAAGCCCCCTCGCTACATTCAGAGGTAAAAACCCTATACAATGCGCGCCTTTATTGGCCCCGCCTGTCCGAGGATACCTGTGAGCACTTTGCCGCCCTGCCCCAACTGCAATTCCGAATACACCTACGAAGACGGCGCCCAGCTGATCTGCCCGGAGTGCGCCCACGAGTGGTCCCCCCATGGCGAGAGCGAGGCGGCCGGGAGCGACGAAGTGAAAAAGGATTCGGTCGGCAACGTGCTGCAGGATGGCGACACCGTGACCGTGATCAAGGACCTCAAGGTCAAGGGCTCGTCTCTGGTAGTCAAGGTCGGCACCAAGGTCAAGAACATCCGCCTGTGCGATGGCGACCATGACATCGATTGCAAGATCGATGGAATTGGCGCGATGAAGCTCAAGTCCGAATTCGTGCGCAAGGTCTGAGCCCATCCGTCAGGCGGTCATGACCTGAAACAACAAATCGGCAAATGTCACTTGCTATTATTCGAATAAGAATTATTCTCATTGGGTGCTCTCAAGGAGAATATGAGATGACTTATTTGATCGATGCCTGGCTGGACCGCCCCCACCCGTATTTGCGCATTCTGCATCGCGAAACCGGTGAGGTCTGTGCCGTACTGGAAGAAGAAGCCCTGGATGAACTGCGCGATCAGGGTGATCTGGACCTGACCGGCTTGAACTCAAGCGAACCTGTGGTCCTCAAGGAACTGGTGCGCAACCTGTTCCTGTTCTGCTATGCCAGGGCCTTGCGCCCGATTGGCGCGGGGTTTCCGGCCAAGGCACAGCATTATTTCTGAGCGCTCATGTGGCGAGGGGGCTTGCCCCCGAAAAAGCGACCGGCTAACTGCAACATCCAGCCGATCCTCTTTCGGGGGCGAGCCCCCCCGCTACAGCGTCAGCGCTTACAGAACGTCCAGCAGCTCTACATCGAACACCAGCACGCTGTGCGGCGGGATGCTGCCCACGCCTTGGGCGCCGTAAGCCAGCTCGCTCGGCACGTACAGGCGCCATTTGCTGCCAGCGTTCATCAGTTGCAGGGCTTCGGTCCAGCCAGCGATCACGCCGCTGACCGGGAATTCAGCCGGCTGGCCACGATCGTAGGAGCTGTCGAACACAGTGCCGTCGATGAGGGTGCCGTGGTAATGGGTGCGCACGCTGTCGTCACGGCTTGGCTTGGCGCCTTCGCCGGCCGTCAGCACTTCGAACTGCAGGCCAGAAGCCAATGTGGTAATGCCGTCACGCTTGGCGTTTTCAGCCAGGAACGCCAGGCCTTCACCGGCGGCAGCTTCAGCCTTGGCGGCGGCTTCGGCCTGCATGATTTCGCGGATGACCTTGAAGCTGGCCGACAGGTCTTCCTGGCTGACACGGCTTGGCAGCGCGTTGAAGGCGTCGGTCAGACCGGCCAGGATGGCGTCCAGCGCAACACCCGGTGGCGGGTTGTCGCGCAGTTGGTCACCCAGCTGACGGCCGATGCCGTAGCTGACACGGGTTTCGTCGGTCGACAGGTTTACTTCGGACATGTCTTCGCTCCGCAGAAGGGTCGCACATGGCTGACCTGCAGCCATTGCGCCCTTGATCAAAAGGGCGAGCAGACTAGCACAGAGCGCCACCAGGATTCAGCACAAGCGCCTGTAACCCGCCTGCGTACACACCTGGTGTTTCAGCGGTACAGCGCCGAACGCAGCGAGATAGGCACCTTCAACGGCTCGTCGGCACGGCTGCGCAGCCCGCACATTTCGTCGTGGGCCGAGGCGTGCACCAGATGAAAGGGCACCGTCGGCAGGTTTTCCAGATAGGTCCGCGCGTGTTCTACCGAGCGCAGCCGCACCGCCCTGCCCGCGCCGTCGTCAAGGGGCTGGACGCGACCACCGTGGCGCACCTCCAGCAGATAGATACCGCCTTCGATGGAGATGAGGTTCAGCTCATCGATACGGCCTGCGTGAACATGCTCGGTCAATTCCTGCAGATTCATCCCGCCCCCTCGTCATACGACAAATGCCCGGATCAGTGCTTGGTGAGCTTGTCCAGATAGCCCATGGCGAACGCCGACACGACGAACGTCATATGGATGATCACGTACCACTTCAAATGTTCCACTTCGAGGTTCGCCGCATCCATGAACACCCGCAACAGGTGGATCGACGAAATGGCCACGATCGACGCCGCAACCTTGGCCTTGAGCGATGTGGAATCCATCTTGCCCAGCCAACTGAGCTTCTCGGCGTCTTCGTCGATATCCAGCTGCGAGACGAAGTTTTCGTAACCCGAGATCATCACCATCACCAGCAGGCCGCCGACCAGCGCCATGTCGATCAACGACAACAGCAGCAGAATCAGATCGGCCTCGGAGGTCTCCAGCAGCAGCGGCATGACGTGAATGATTTCCTGGAAGAACTTCACGGCCAATGCCAGCAGCCCCAGCGACAGGCCCAGATAGATCGGCGCCAGCAACCAGCGCGAGGCGTACATGGTCTTTTCGACTAAACGTTCCATTGCTACTCACAAAGCGATTGAAAAATGGCCCCGATTATAGCGATGGATACTTCAAACAGGTGCGACTCGTAGTCACAGGAGAAAGACGCGGATACCAGCCGCACGGCCGATGGCACGGGGGACACGGCAATGGCGACCGCATTGAATGAGGCGCAAAGAACTGTCACCAATTGTTTCCCGAGCCTGCCTCCAGTGCCCGCTAATGCATCGACAGCCCGGGCGTGCGGCCACCACACACCTTGCGCCATTGCGCCTGCAGGTGCAGCGACCAGATCGGCGGAGCTTGTTCCTCGACCGAATAGCCATGCAGGGTCAGGCTGTCGACGATAGCCGTGAGCACCGATTCGGCAGCCTGCGGACCGGCAAAGGGGCCTTGGGCCTTGAGTGCTGTGGGTTGCTCGCCCGTCATGCCGGCGGCAAACAGCAAGGTCCACAAACCGTTTTCGCCCGTCAGGGGGCGGATACTGCATTCAATGCGGGTCACCAGACCCAGGCATTGGCGAGTGAGGCAGAGGTTGCGCGGCATGGCGTCGTTCCTCGGGAGGGCCTGCTTTCAACCTTCAACGCGCTCGCGGCGAAGATCGGTTCGCTCCGACGACCAGTGGAGATCTCTTTGCAGAGTAGAGCAGAATTTCGAGGATGGCCAATGCATGGCATCGGCGGGCGCCGAATGGTCACCGCGAAGGAATGAAAAGGTAGCGAGGGGGCTTGCCCCCGAAAAGGCCCGCCAGTTGCCACAGCAGTGGCTGAGGGACCTTTCGGGGACAAGCCCCCTCGCTACAGGGCGTCATCAGGTCGGCTTGACCTCCGCCAACGCTTCGACGGCCGCTTCTTTTTCGGCCTCCTTGAGATCCTCTTCGCTGATCATCTCGGCGATGGCCCGCAGGCGCTCGACCACCCGGGCATTGACGCTGCCTTCCGGGAATTGCCCTTCGGCATCCGGCTCGCCGGCAGGTTCGCCCACCAGCAGGCTCAGCGCCTCGTCGGCCTGGCGCACCGCATACACATGGAACTGCCCGGCGCGTACCGCCTGCAGCACGCGCTCGTCGAGCATCAGCGTGGCGACGTTGGCCTGGGGAATGATCGCCCCCTGCTCGCCGGTCAAGCCGCGGGCTTCGCACAGGCGGAAGAAGCCTTCGATCTTCTCGTTGACGCCACCTACCGCCTGCACCTCACCGAACTGGTTGATCGAACCGGTAATGGCGAAGCACTGCTTGAGCGGCGTCTTCGACAGCGCCGAAATCAGCGTGCACGCCTCGCCCAGCGAAGCGCTGTCGCCGTCCACGTAACCGTAGGACTGCTCCAGCGCAATACTGGCCGAGATCGCCAGCGGGAATTCCTGGGCATAGCGGCTGCCCAGGTAACCGGTGAGGATCATCACGCCCTTGGAGTGGATCGGCTGCCCGAGGTTGACCTCGCGCTCGATATCGACGATACCGCTACCGCCCGGGTACACCGTCGCCGAGATCCGCGCCGGCACGCCGAACGCCGAGTCACCGACCTCCAGCACCGTCAGGCCATTGCACTTGCCCACGGCCGCGCCTGTGGTATCGATCAGGATGATCCCCGCCAGCATGTCGTCGAGGATCCGTGCCGAGACCCGCCCGGTGCGCGTGGCCTTGGCCTTGAGCGCGCGCTCGATATGGCCGGCGTCGGTCATCTCGTCGTTGGCCAGGTGGCGAATGAAATCCGCTTCGCTGACCAACTGGAACAGATCGCCGATTCGGGCCGACAAGCGTCCCTGATGCTCGGCCAGGCGGGCACTGTAGGTGGCCAGGCGCGCCACCGCATCGGCGGTCAGCGGCGCCATGCCTTCTTCGGAAGTGCGGGTCTTGAGCAACTGCGCGAACTGCTCGAGGCTGTCGTCGTGCATGGCGATGTCTTCATCGAAGTCCACCAGCACGCGGAACATCTCCTGGAAGTCCGAATCGTGGTCCTGCAGCGCGTAATAGAGCTGCCGCGAACCGATGATGATCAGCTTGATCTGCAGCGGGATGTGCTGCGGGGTCAGGGTCACTGTGGCCAGCCGGCCGTATTCGCCCAACGGCGACTCCATCTTCAGCTTGCGCGATTGCAGGGCGCGCTTGAGCGCGTCCCACACGAACGGCTCGCCGAGCATCTTCTCGGCCTCGAGAATCAGAAACCCGCCATTGGCACGGTGCAGCGCGCCAGGGCGCAATTGCCGGTAGGTGGTGTAGAGCGCACCCTGGTCGGTGCTGTATTCGATGCGGCCGAACAGGTTGTCGTAGGTCGGATGGGGTTCGAACACCACCGGCGCGCCGCCGCTGACGTGGTGGCCAACCACCAGGCTGGGGCTGTATTGCTCCTCCAGGAGCTTGCGCGCCTGGGCGTCGATCTTGCTGTCGTCGACCAGTTGCTCGACCACGGTCTTGAGCAGATACACCTGCATGGCCTGCAGGTACGCGCAGACTCCTGCGTTCTCGGCGTACTTTTCCGACAACGGCGAGAGCAAGGGCTGCAGCGCCAGGGTGATGGTCTCTTCGTTGAGTTCGCGCAACTGGTTGCCCGATTCGCGCTTCCATTGCGGCAGGCTGGCGAGCTCTTCGTTAAGACGCTCTTCGAGGTCCGAGATGTCCTTGTGAAAACGATCGCGATCAGCCTCGGGCAACTGCGCGAATTCGGCTTCGTCGAGCGCCTTGCCGTCGAGCATCGGGGTGAAGGCGATGTTGGTGCTGTCGCGGTACAGGGCGACGTCTTTTTCCAGCGACAAACGTTCAATAACGTCCAACGCCCGGTCGTAGCGCTGATTGAAGGCGCGATCGATGGCGCTCTTGCGTTGCTGGAACGAGGGGTGCTCGAACACCGCTGGAAAGGTTGACACCAGGTTGTCGATCAGCACCCCGATATCGGCGATGAAATCGGCCGCGGTGCCGGGCGGCAACTCCAGCGCGCGAGGTTCGCGAGGCTCGTCGAAATGATTGACATAGACCCAATCCGACGGAGTTTGCAGGCGTTTGCCTTCGGCCTTGAGGTAGCGTTTGACGAACGAGAAACGGCCAGTGCCCGGCTCCCCCATGACGAATACGTTGTAACCGGGGCGCGGCATGGCGACCCCGAACTGCAGGGCTTCGACAGCGCGCTCCTGCCCCAGTACACCGCGAAAAGGCTCCAGATCGTTGGTGGTAGAGAAGCTGAACTGTTCAGCGGAGAACGGGCGCGTCAGCGCCTCGGGCGCGAGACGCAGGCTGGCAGCTACAGGATCAGGCATCGGGCTTCCTTACTTCGGCGGGGCAGATGACGGCATTCTGGCGCCGTGCGGCAACGACTGGCAAGGCACATCGTAGAGTTTTGAAACATATCCGCGTCTAGGCAGGAATTGGCTTTAAGCCGAAATTTTCTAGCAATATTTTGCAATTAAACGCGGAACCTGAAGAACCTGCCTAAACTCCAACATTCGCGGCTGGACCTATAACCAGCCCCTCAGGCCTTAGGGGCCGACCGACCTTGATCAACACACAAAGAGATAAACGCTATGAAACGGATTCTTCTGGGTACTCTGTTAGCCGCTGCTTCTCTCAACGCCATGGCTCAAGCGCCAGGCGGTCCGGATTGCGGCTGGGGCAACTTGCTGTTCGAAGGCCAACGCGGCACGCCTGCGCACTTCCTCGCTTCCACCACCAATGGCTCCTCGGGTAACGCCACGTTCGGCATGACCTCCGGCACCAACGGCTGCTCCACCAATGCCCCGCTGACTTACGGCGGCAAGTCGTGGCTGGCCATGAACGGCATGATGGATGAGCTTTCCGAAGACATGGCCAAGGGCCAAGGCGAAGCGCTGACCACCTATGCAGTGGTCATGGGTGTCGCTCCGGAGGACCGCGCTTATTTCGAATCCGTGACTCACCAGCACTTCCAGCAGATCTTCACCAGCAGCGAAGCGACTGCCGAAGATGTGCACAACAACACCCTGGCCGTGATCAAAGGCGATAGCCGCCTGGCCAAATACGCTACCCAGGCGTAATTCAACCCTGTGGCGAGGGGGCTTGCGCCCGATACGGTGGTTCAGACGCTGCATAAGTGACTGATACACCTTATCGGGGGCAAGCCCCCTCACTACATGTGCAAGAATCTCTTTTTTCTCGGACGTCGCGCCTTCCATGCTCAAACGCCTCGCTTACCTGGCGCTCTGTGCCTGTGCCCCTCTGCATGCCGCCACGGCGGTGGATTCCTCCCGTATTCAGCAATTGGCCAGCGATCCGTACTGGATAGCCCTGGGGCATTACACCCCCAGCAAACTGGGCGGCTGGCGCAGCTATGTCGACGACGCGAAGTTCTTCCTCGCCGCCGACGGTGCCCATCATCCCGATCATGAGCTGCAGGCCACGCTGCAAGCGCTCTATGGCTCGCCGACACTGGGCGACAAGCAGGCGCAATGCGTGTATCCGGCGCGTACCCGCTGGCTGCGCGATCAACTGCATCTGACTGACCTGCCAGCGGTCGATTGCAAGGGCTTCAACGAGTGGTTCAAGGACGTCTCGCCACACAGCACGGTCATGATCTTTCCGGCGGCCTATCTCAACAGCCCGTCGTCGATGTTCGGCCACACCCTGCTGCGGGTCGACCAGGCCGATGTCGAAACCGACAAGACCGCCCTGCTCAGCTACGCGATCAATTTCGGCGCCTATATCGAAGGCAGCGACAACAGCATTCTGTATGCCTGGAAGGGCTTGGCGGGCGGTTATCCCGGGCTGTTCTCGATGGTGCCCTACCAGCAGAAACTGGCCGAGTACAGCCGCCTGGAGAACCGCGACCTGTGGGAATACCGGCTCAACCTGACGCCCGTCGAGACCGCGCGCATGGTCGAGCACGTGTGGGAATTACAGCAGGTGCGCTTCGATTACTTCTTCTTTGACGAAAACTGCTCGTACCGTCTGCTGGAGTTGCTGCAAGTGGCACGCCCGGGTCTGCACCTGACCGATCAGTTCCCGCTGACCGCGATCCCCACCGATACGGTCAAGGCGGTGAAGGATGCCGGCCTGGTCGACACTATCAACTATCGCCCGTCCCGCGAACGCGAACTGCTGGGCCGCGCCGAGCCTCTGAGCCATGACGAACAGGCGCAGGCTCTCGCGCTCAGCAACGACACTGCGCAGCTCCAGAGCCCCGAGTTCGTGGCCTTGCCCAAGGCGCGCCAGGCGCTGATCCAGGACACCGCGTTTCGCCTCGAGCGCTATCGCGCAACCGGGCAGGATCGCGATCCGGCGCGCACCCAGCGCAGCTTCGAGCTGCTGCGTGCCATCAACCAGAATCCACCGCCGCCGCTCACCCTCGAGCGCCCGGGGCTGCCGGAAAACGGCCACGACTCGCGGACCTGGGAGCTGGGGGCCGGCAGCCGTGACGACCGCGCCTACGCCGAATATGGCCTGCGCATGGCCTACCACGATCTGAACGACAACGCCTACGGTTTCCCGCTGGGCGCGCAGATCGAGATTCTCGGACTCAAGGTGCGCCAGTACGAGGGCAATCAGTGGCAATTGCAGCGCCTGGATCTGGCGACCATTCGCTCGCTGACGCCGCGCAATCAGATGCTCCAGCCGCTGTCCTGGCAAGTCAGCAGCGGACTGGAGCGGGTCTTGAGCAAGCACGGCGACGAGACGCTGGTCAGCCATGTGAACGGGGGCGCAGGCGGAACCTGGCAGCTCGGCGAGCAGACGCTGGGCTTCGCGCTGGGCACAGTGCGAGTCGAGCACAATGCCGATTTCGACGCGTTCGTGAGCCCCGCGGCGGGCTTCGATACCGGGCTGCTGTGGCGCAACCCGCTGGGCAACTTCAGCGTCGAGGCGCAGGGTGACTACTTCCTCAACGGCGAAGTGCGCCGCACCCTGAGCCTCAATCAGCAATGGGAACTGAGCCGCAACCTGGGCCTGCGTCTGAGTGCGCAACGTGAGTTCAGCGGGCTGACGTCGGCACAGAACGAGGTGATGCTGTCACTCAAGTGGTATCACTACTGAACCGTGGCGAGGGTCTTCAATACAGTTTTTTGACAACGGCGTGACCGATTGTCGCCAGATCCGCCGCCACACTCCCGGCGTCTATAATCAACCGCAGGTGCGGCGCTTTTCGGCGCCGTACTGGCTGTGGTTCATCGGGAGCATCAAACATGCGCCGGCACAGTAGTAGAGTCGCGTTGTGGTCGTTATTGGGCGCCTTGAGTGCGCTTGCCGGATTAGCGGGTTGCCAGTCGACCCATGATGATCTGCTGTCCCGTGGCTACCCCCCGGCCTACGCCGATGGCTACAAGGACGGCTGCAGCAGCGGACGGCAAGCCGCAGGGGCTATGAGCAGCTTCGCCAAGGACGTGCCACGCTATACCAGCGAAACCTTCTACAGTGGTGGATGGGACGATGGTTTTCGGCAATGCCAGGCGCAGCTGGTCAACACCGACAAACAACAGTTCGACCAGCACTTCTGGAGTGATCGAGATCGCAACTGGGATCAGGAGAAAGCCCAAGGTGAGGCCAAGGCTTATCGGTCTCATTGATGGGTCGATGCATATATAGATGCAACTTGTTGATCGGTTCGAGTGCCCAAGCTTAAGCAGCAGGCGCTTTGACGCGTCGAAAATCGCTACATGCAGTATCGGCTAGACGGCTCGCCGTTCCCGTCGCGAGGGCGCAGCGGGCCAGTGCGGTCGGCTTGTTCCGACTGCTCGGCTGACACTGCCAATCGGGGGCCAGCCCCCCGCGCTACAGGGTTGCCTACGCACCATGGAATCTCCTGCGGGCAGGAGCGCCATACACCACGGGCATCGACCAAATTCGACTTGGAGACTTGCCATGAGCCGCGCATTCGTCAACGAAGATCACGCCACTCTCGCCAGCCCGCCGGTGGAGCGACCGATCAGCATGCAACCCAACTACGTGACCGAGAGCGGAATGGCGCAGTTGCGCGCCAGGGTCGATGAAGTGCAGGAACTGCACGCCGAGCAAGCCACTTGTGGCGACAAGGCCGACCAGCAGTTGCTTGCCGAGCTCGAACGCGACCTGCGCTATTTCACGCAACGCATGCACAGTGCGCAGCTGGTACCGCCAGTGACCACTACCGACACTGTCCAGATCGGCAGCTGGGTGACCTTCGTCGATGACACAGGCACGCCGCAACGGGTCTGCCTGGTGGGTGAGGATCAGGCCGATGTGGCGTTGGGATTGATCAATTGGGCTTCGCCGCTGGGGCGTGCATTGCTGGGCGCATCGGTGGGTGATGAAGTGCTGTGGGAGCGTCCGGCGGGGGATCTGCATCTGGAAGTGACCGAGATATCGGTCACGCCCTGAGACAGCTGCGCCTGTTAGGCCGCTTTCGCCAGCAAGCTGTGCTCCCACAGTGCAAGCAGGGCCAGTGAGCTATGCCCTACAGCGCAGGTACGGCCAGCACTGTGGGAGCACAGCTTGCTGGCGAAGGCGGCGGCTTGTACGCCGCCGCCCCAACCTATTACGCCAGCTTCTTGTGACGCACACGGTGTGGTTGCGCTGCAGCTTCACCCAGGCGTTTCTTGCGATCGGCCTCGTACTCGGTGTAGTTGCCTTCGAAGAACACCGCCTGCGAGTCATCCTCATAAGCCAGAATGTGCGTGGCCACACGGTCCAGGAACCAGCGATCGTGAGAGATCACAATGGCGGCGCCCGGAAAATCCAGCAGCGCTTCTTCCAATGAACGCAGGGTCTCGACGTCGAGGTCGTTGGACGGTTCGTCGAGCAGCAGAACGTTGCCGCCCTCCTTCAACGTCAACGCCAGGTGCAAGCGGCCGCGTTCACCACCGGAGAGGTCCTTGACGAACTTCTGCTGGTCGCCGCCCTTGAAGTTGAAACGGCCAACATAGGTGCGCGAAGGGATTTCGTAGTTGCCGATGCGGATCTGATCGGAGCCATCGGAAATCTGCTGGAACACGGTCTTGCCGCCGTCCAGGTCGTCGCGGCTTTGATCCACGCAGGCCAGCTGCACGGTTTCACCCACTTCGATGGAGCCCGAATCCGGTTGCTCCTTGCCCATCAGCATGCGGAACAGCGTCGATTTACCGGCACCGTTACCACCGATCACGCCGACGATGGCGCCTTTTGGCATGACGAACGACAGGTTGTCGATCAGTACGCGATCGCCGTAGCCCTTGCTGACGTTCTTGAACTCGATGACCTTGTCGCCCAGACGCGGCCCGGCCGGGATGTAGATCTCGTTGGTTTCGCTGCGTTTCTGGAATTCCTGCGACTGCATTTCTTCGAAGCGCTGCAGACGGGCCTTGGATTTCGACTGACGTGCCTTGGCGCCCTTGCGCACCCACTCCAGCTCTTCCTTCATGGCCTTTTCATGGGCCGATTGCTGCTTGGATTCCTGAGCCAGACGGTCCGACTTGGCTTCGAGCCAACCGGAATAGTTGCCTTCGTACGGGATACCGGCGCCGCGGTCGAGCTCCAGGATCCAGCCGGCGACGTTGTCGAGGAAGTAACGGTCGTGCGTGATCGCGACCACGGTGCCCGGGAAATCGTGCAGGAAATGCTCCAGCCAGGCGACGGAGTCGGCGTCCAGGTGGTTGGTCGGTTCGTCGAGCAACAGCATGTCCGGGGCCGAGAGCAGCAGGCGGCACAGAGCCACACGGCGCTTCTCACCGCCGGAGAGGTGTTCGACCTTGGCATCCCAGGCCGGCAGGCGCAGGGCATCGGCCGCCACTTCCAGCTGACGCTCCAGGTTGTGGCCATCACTGGCCTGCAGGATGGCTTCGAGCTTGGCCTGCTCGGCGGCCAACTTGTCGAAATCGGCATCCGGGTCGGCGTAGGCGGCGTAGACCTCGTCCAGGCGGGCCTGGGCGCCCTTGATCACCGACACGGCTTCCTCGACCACTTCACGCACGGTCTTGTTCGGGTCCAGTTGTGGCTCCTGAGGCAGGTAGCCGACGTTCAGCTCAGGCATCGGCCGTGCTTCGCCGTCGAATTCCTTGTCGACGCCAGCCATGATCTTCAGCAGCGTGGACTTGCCCGAACCGTTGAGGCCCAACACGCCGATCTTGGCGCCCGGGAAAAAGGACAAGGAGATGTTCTTGAGAATTTCCCGCTTCGGCGGAACAACTTTGCTCAGCCGATGCATGGTGTAAACGTATTGAGCCAAAATCTGGACCTCGCTGGAACGGTGAAAAACAGGCGCGAAGCATAAGACAAAAGCGCTTGATCGACTATTCGCGATGAGGGGGAATGCACGGTTTGCCCCACTTAAGGGTAGCCAGCCGCCTTGGCATGCCAGCACGCCGTCCGGCCTAAACGACGAACGGCGCCCCCAGCCAGGTCCAAACCCGTAGCGAGGGGGCTTGCCCCCGAAAATCGCAAATTATTGAAGCGTTGGAGGGATCGAATCGGGGGCAAGCCCCCTCGCTACGGGGCCAGCGGCCTTTTTCTCGAGGCGCGCGTAGACGATCCAGGTCAACAACACCCCGCTGAGCATCACCGCCGAGAGAAAATACAGCCCCGACGACAGGCTCCCGGTGTACTCCTTCAAGGCGCCGATCCCGAACGGGCCGATATAGCCCCCCAGGTTGCCGAACGAGTTGATCAGGGCGATGCCCGCTGCGGCCGTGGCGCCGGAGAGGAAACGACCGGGCAAGGTCCAGAAAACCGCCGTCACCGAAAACAGGCTGAAGGCCGCCAGGCACAGCGCCGCCAGTTGCAGCACCGGCAGCGCGAACCAGGCACTGAGAAACAGCCCCAGCGCGCCCAGTACATAGAGCACGGTGAGATGACCATAACGGTCGTTGAGACGGTCGGAACTGCGCGGTACCAGCAACAGCCCGATGACGCCGAACAGATAGGGAATCGCCGACACGAAGCCGGTGGTCAGATCGCTGCCGCCAAACTGATGCACCAGCGTCGGCAGCCACATGCTCAGCCCGTAGATGCTGAGGGTGCCCGGCAGGTACAGCAGCGCGAGGATCAGCACGCGACGATCGGTGAGCGCCCGCAGCGGGTTGCTGTGCTCCGTCTGGCCGTACTCCTTGCGATCGGTCTCCAGTGCAGCCAGCAACCATTGGCGATCGGCCTCGGGCAGCCAGCGCGCGTCTTTCGGCGTATCGGGCAGAAACCTCAAGGTCGGCCAGGCCAGCACGATGGCCGGGGCACCGATGGCAATGAACAGCCACTGCCAGCCTGCCAGTCCCTGCACACCGTCCAGCCCCAACAGGCCACCGGCCAGGGGGCCGGTCACCAGCAGCGCGAGGGGCTGCGAGAGAATGAAATACCCCAGCACCTTGCCGCGGTTGCGCACCGGGAACCAGCGGGTGATGTAGTACAGCACCCCCGGGAAGAACCCCGCCTCCGCCGCGCCCAGCAGAAAACGCATGACATAGAAGCTCTGCGAACCCTGCACGAAGGCCATCCCGACCGTGATCGCGCCCCAGGTGATGAGGATCCGCGCGAACCAGCGCCGCGCACCAAAGTGCTCCAGCAGCAGATTGCTGGGGACTTCGAAGAGGAAGTAACCGATGAAGAACAGCCCCGCGCCGAAACCGTAGGCCATATCGCTGATACCGAGATCGGTATTCATGTGCAGCTTGGCAAAGCCCACCGCAGAGCGATCGACGTAGGCCACGAGGTACAGCAGCACCAGGAAGGGAATCAACCTGAGCGTGAGCGTGCGAATGATCCGAGCTTCCGGATTCATGGTCTTCTCCACAATTATTCTTGTAATGGAAGGAAGTCTTGCCCGACTTCACATCGCCTGTAGCGAGGGGGCTCGCCCCCGAAAAAAGTCCTGCCACCCACCCTTGCGTGGCTGAAGGATTTTCGGGGGCAAGCCCCCCCGCTACAGGGAAGGCAGGAACCTGTCGGGAGACAATATAGTAATACTATTTTGACCACAATCGTTTCGCATCGGCATTTTATGGGGTAGAGTCCTCTCATATCGCTCCAATATAGTCATACAATAAGAGTGACCAGTACCATGACCGACAAAAAGACTCCGCTTCGCTCCGCGCAATGGTTCGGTACCGCCGACAAGAACGGCTTCATGTACCGCAGCTGGATGAAGAACCAAGGGATCCCGGATCACGAATTCCAGGGCAAACCCATCATCGGCATCTGCAACACCTGGTCGGAGCTGACGCCCTGCAACGCCCATTTCCGCAAGATCGCCGAACACGTGAAGAAAGGCGTGCTCGAGGCCGGCGGCTACCCGGTGGAGTTTCCGGTGTTCTCCAGTGGCGAATCGAACCTGCGCCCGACCGCCATGCTGACCCGCAACCTCGCCAGCATGGACGTTGAGGAAGCCATCCGCGGCAACCCGATCGACGGCGTGGTGCTGCTCACCGGCTGCGACAAGACTACCCCCGCCCTGCTGATGGGCGCCGCCAGCTGCGACGTGCCGGCCATCGTGGTCACCGGCGGGCCGATGCTCAACGGCAAGCACCATGGCAAGGACATCGGTTCGGGCACGGTGGTGTGGCAAATGCACGAAGCCTATAAAGGCGGGCAGATCAGCCTCGACGAATTCCTCTCCGCCGAAGCCGGCATGTCCCGTTCGGCCGGTACCTGCAACACCATGGGCACGGCCTCGACCATGGCCTGCATGGCCGAAGCGCTGGGCACCTCGCTGCCGCACAACGCGGCGATCCCGGCCGTGGACTCGCGCCGCTACGTGCTGGCGCACCTGTCGGGCATGCGCATCGTCGACATGGTCCGCGAAGACCTGCGCCTGTCGAAAATTCTCACCAAGGCGGCTTTCGAGAACGCGATCCGCATCAACGCCGCCATCGGTGGCTCGACCAACGCCGTCATTCACCTCAAGGCCATCGCCGGGCGCATTGGCGTCGAGCTCGACCTCGAAGACTGGACCCGCATCGGCCGCGGCACGCCGACCATCGTCGACCTGCAACCGTCGGGGCGCTTTTTGATGGAGGAGTTCTACTACGCCGGCGGCCTGCCTGCGGTGATCCGCCGCCTGGGCGAAGCCGGCCTGTTGCCCAACCCCGAGGCGCTGACCGCCAATGGCCAGAGCCTGTGGAACAACTGCCAGGCGTCGCCGCAGTACAACGACGAAGTGATCCGCCCCCTCGACAAGCCGCTGGTCAGCGATGGCGGCCTGTGCATCCTGCGCGGCAACCTGTCGCCACGGGGCGCCGTGCTCAAGCCATCGGCGGCGACCCCGGCACTGATGCAACACCGCGGCCGCGCGGTGGTGTTCGAGAATTTCGACGACTACAAGGCGCGCATCGCCGACCCCGATCTGGATGTCGATGAGACCTGCGTGCTGGTGCTCAAGAACGCTGGGCCCAAGGGTTACCCGGGCATGGCCGAAGTCGGCAACATGGGCCTGCCGCCCAAGGTGCTGGCCAAGGGCGTGAGCGACATGGTGCGGATCTCGGATGCGCGCATGAGCGGCACCGCCTACGGCACCGTGGTGTTGCACGTGGCGCCGGAAGCGGCCGCCGGTGGTCCGCTGGCCGCCGTACGCAATGGCGATTTCATCGAACTCGACTGTGCCGGTGGCCGCTTGCATCTGGACATCAGCGACGAGGAGCTGGCCGCGCGCCTCAGCGATCTGCAGCCGGACACCAGCGCCAATATCTTCTCCAGCGGCTATGCACGCCTGTATGTCGACCATGTGCTGCAGGCCGACCAGGGCTGCGACTTCGACTTCCTGGTCGGCTGCCGCGGCTCGGCGGTGCCACGCCACTCCCATTGAGGCACTCACCCTGTAGCGAGGGGGCTTGCCCCCGATACGGTGGGTCAGCCCCAACGGTGGTGACTGATCGATCGTATCGGGAGCAAGCCCCCTCGCCACAGGGGAGGGCCCCGATACGGTGGGTCAGCGCCAACCGTGGTGACTGATCGATCGTATCGGGAGCAAGCCCCCTCGCCACAGGGGATGCTCTGAGGGTTCGAGCGCGATGCTATGATGGCCGGTATTTTCGCCAGAGACATTGCCCTCGCTATGGATTATCAGGCTCCAA
Organism: Pseudomonas sp. GW821-FHT01A09; assembly: GCF_058986725.1. Taxonomy (NCBI): domain Bacteria; kingdom Pseudomonadati; phylum Pseudomonadota; class Gammaproteobacteria; order Pseudomonadales; family Pseudomonadaceae; genus Pseudomonas; species Pseudomonas sp. GW821-FHT01A09. Next base: position 71,815 of record NZ_JBYSWB010000011.1, on the reverse strand, counting down.
AACCGCGCAAGAGCATGCATGCCCAGATCGTTCAGGAGCTGGGCATGCACATCGTTTCCGGGCGCTTCAAGCCGGAACACAAGCTGCCGCTGGAGTCGACGCTGTGTGAGGAATATCAGGTCAGCCGACCGGTCCTGCGTGAGGCCACGCGGGTGCTCAGCGCCAAGGGCCTGGTCTCGTCCAAACCGCGTGTCGGCACCCTGGTGCGGCCCCGGGCGGAATGGCACCTGCTGGACCCGGACGTGCTGTTCTGGCTGATGCAGTCGACGCCCCACAGCGAGTTCTTCAACACCCTGGCCGGGGTGCGCCGAGTGCTTGAACCGGAAATCGCCGCCATGGCCGCCACTACCGCGACCGAGCGCGATATCGACACCATCGCCCAGGCGTACCAGCGCATGGAGGGCGCGCAAACCCACGAAGCGCGCCTGCAGGCCGACCTGGACTTTCACCGCGCTATCGCCGACGCCACCCACAACGATCTGTTGGCCTATATGTGCAACATGCTGTCGCTGCCTCTGCGCGAGTCGATCAATGTCACCAACCAGCGCCCCAACATAAAAGAGCTCACCTTGCCGCGACACAAGGCGATCCTCACCGCCATCAGGAACCGTGACGCCCTGGGCGCCCGCCATGCCTCGCTGGTACAGCTGGACGATACCCGCACCGCCCTGGACACGGTCATGAACATGCTGACCCCGCTGTAAAACCTGGGGAATGCTGCTTTGCGTCAAGAATGCTGCAATCGCGACGAACAGACCGTCACCGGGTCTGGCCCTTTGCCACAATTCAAGGCAAGCTAGGCGTCATTCGCGCGTGCGGCCTATAGTGAAAACTGTGAGTGACACGCAGGCGTCCGATTCGCCCGTGCGCCCCCCCACCTGCCCAGCACGCCCTACTCGCAGGATGAACCAGCTTGACCCAGTTCCCGCAGCCGTCGCCATCGCGCCTCAAAGGCCAGGAAACTGGCACACCCCTGCACGGCTCTATAAAAAGCGCCCTGGCCCTGCTCGCCCTGGTGCTGCTAGCGTTGCTGTTCTGGCAACTGATCGATCAATTCCAGCGCACCCAGGCCGAACAGCGCCAGCGTGCCCTGGACTACAGCACCGACCTCACCGCGCAGGTCGACGGCGGCATGGCGCTGTATGCCCAGATCGGCCTCAACCAGATGCTCAGCAACCCCTCCTGGGCCACGTCCAGCGACAAGGCCACCCTGCTCGACGATCTGCGCCAGGCACTGCCCGACCTGCATAGCGTGGCCTGGCTGGACGACGCCGGGCGGGTGATCGCCGACAGCCTGGCGCAAAGCAGCGATCAGGACGAAATCCGCCGCATCGCCGCGCGCACCGCTGGCCAGAGTTACTTCTACAGCAACAGCGCCAACGGCGACTGGATCTACCTGCTGCTCAATCAACCGGCCAGCCGCGACGGCGCGCGCTGGCTGCTGCGCCTGCAACCCGGCGTCTACGAAACCCTCACCCATCAGGCGGGCCGGGCGAGCACCGAGCATTGGCTGCTGGAAAACTACCTGACCGGGCAGGTCATCCGGCGTGAGGACAATACCCCCCATACGCCCGCTCAGCTGACGCCGCAGGAACATGAGCAAAGCCTGATGATGTCGCGCCTCAGCAACAGTGACTGGCAGCTGCGCTCGCTCTATGACGCGACCCAGGCCCGCCGGGCGCTGATTCCGGCGTTGCTGGCCAAATGTCTACTGGGCATCCTGCTGTCGCTGCTGCCGGGCGTTGCCCTGCTCAACCTGCGGCGCCGTCAACGCGAACTGCAAGCCGGACGCCGACGCTACCAGGACATTTTCGAGGGCACCGGCGTTGCCCTGTGCGTGCTCGACCTCAGCGGCGTGCAGCAGTTTCTGCGCGGCATCGCCATCAAGCGCCGCGAGGAGCTCGATCGTTGGCTGAGCATCCACCCTGATCGCCTGCCCATGCTGATGCAGCAACTGCGCATCACCGAGATCAACCAGGTGGCCATCGGCCTGCTGGGCCCCGATGTCAAGCAGGGTCAATGGCTGCAGTTGCTCGAAGGCGCAGGCAGCTCCCGTGGCGTTGGCTATCAGGTCGTGGAGGCGATGCTCGATCGTCAGCACGAGGTCGAGATCGAAGTACGGCTGACCGATGCCAGCGGGCTGGATCAGCACGTGTGGGTCATGGTGCGCTTCCCCGAGCAGACCGACGACTACCAGGCGGTCATCCTCAGCCTCAGCGACAACACGCGGCGCAAGCAGATCGAGTTGTCGCTGGTGGAGCGCGAGCGGTTCTGGTCCAACGTCGTCAGCACCGTGCCGGATCACCTGTACGTGGGCGATGTGCTCAGCCGCATGCAGATCTACAGCAACAACCATCTGGGTGAAATCCTCGGCTACCGAAAAGGCGAGCTCGAAGAAAAAGGCGAGCAGTTCTGGGAAACCCTGCTGCACCCCGATGACGCCGCGCACTACTATAAATTGCGTCAGCACCAGCGTGACACGGGCTACGCCAACCCACTGCACGTGCAGTATCGCTTTCAGCATCTGGATGGCGGCTGGCGGCGCTTCGATATCCGCGAACAAACGCTCGCCCGCGACCACAACGGCCGCGTCACGCGGATCATTGGTGTGGCCAAGGACATCACCGAGCAACTGGAGGCCAGCGAATCGCTGCGCGACAGCGAAAAACGCTATCGCATGCTGGCTGAAAGCATCAGTGACGTGATCTTCTCCACCGACCGGCGCCTGCAGCTCAACTATGTCAGCCCCTCGGTGCAGACCGTGCTCGGCTACGACGCGGCAGCTATTTTCGATCAGGGCTGGCAGGCGATCATCGCCAATCCGGCGCAACTGATCAGCCTCGAAGCGCTGATCGAGCGGCTTCGTCGAGCGCTGCAAGCGCCCGAAGCGATGGCCGAGCTGCGGCGCACGCTGCACACCCAGCTGTTTCTGTTCGACTGCCTGCGCGCCGACGGTCGCAAGATACCGATCGAATTGCGGTTGGTGCTGGTGTGGGATGAACACGATCAATTCGAAGGTATTTTGGGCGTCGGCCGCGATATCAGTCAGCAGCGCCGTGCGGAAAAGGACGTGCGCATGGCCGCCACGGTCTTCGAGCACTCGACCTCGGCGATCCTGATAACCGACCCCGCTGGCTATATCGTCCAGGCCAACGACGCCTTCACCCGTGTGAGCGGCTATGAGGTGTCGCAGGTCCTCGACGAGCTGCCGAAGATGCTCACCGTGGTGGACCAGCAGGAAGCCCATCTGGCCTACATCATCAAGCAGCTGCACGAGCGCAGCAGCTGGGAGGGTGAGGTCTGGCTCAAACGCCGCAGTGGCGAACACTACCCGGCCTGGGTGGGCATCACCGCGGTGGTCGATGACGAAGGCGACCTGGCCAGCTACGTGTGTTTTTTCAGCGACATCAGCGAGCGCAAGGCCAGCGAGCAACGCATTCACCGACTGGCCTATTACGACGCCCTCACCCACCTGCCCAACCGCACGCTGTTCCAGGACCGCCTGCACACCGCCCTGCAATCGGCGGAACGGCAGAAGTCGTGGGTGGTGCTGATGTTCCTCGACCTCGACCGTTTCAAGCCTATCAACGACTCCCTGGGCCACGCCGCCGGCGACCGCATGCTCAAGGAGATGGCCACGCGCCTGCTGGGCTGCGTCGATGACGACGACACCGTGGCGCGCATGGGCGGCGACGAGTTCACCCTGTTGTTGCAGCCGGGCGCCAGCCGCGAGATCGCCCTTAACCGGGCGATCCATGTGGCCGAGCAGATACTCGGCAGTCTGGTGAAGCCGTTCGTGCTCGAAGGTCGCGAGTTTTTCGTGACCGCCAGTATCGGTATCGCCCTCAGCCCTCAGGACGGCAATGAGCTGAGCCAGTTGATGAAGAACGCCGACACCGCGATGTATCACGCCAAGGAACGCGGCAAGAACAACTTCCAGTTCTATCAGGCCGACATGAACGCCACGGCGCTGGAACGCCTGGAGCTCGAAAGCGACCTGCGTCACGCGCTGGAGCAGGAAGAGTTCGTGCTGTATTACCAACCGCAGTTCAGCGGCGACGGCAAGCGCCTGACCGGTACCGAGGCGCTGCTGCGCTGGCGTCACCCACGGCGCGGGCTGGTGCCGCCCGGTGACTTCATTCCGGTGCTCGAAGAACTCGGCCTGGTGGTGGATGTGGGCGATTGGGTACTGACCGAGGCCTGCCGCCAGCTCAAGGCGTGGCATGCGGCCAAGGTGCGGGTGCCGAAGGTCTCGGTGAACATTTCGGCCCGGCAGTTCTCGGACGGCCAGTTGGGGACGCGCATCGCCACCATCCTCAAGGAAACCGGCCTGCCGCCAGCCTGCCTGGAGCTAGAGCTGACCGAAAGCATCCTGATGCGCGAGGTCGACGAGGCCATGCAGATTCTCGACAGCCTGAAATTCCTTGGCTTGAGCATCGCCGTGGACGACTTCGGCACCGGTTATTCGTCGCTCAACTACCTCAAGCAGTTCCCCATCGATGTGCTCAAGATCGACCGCTCGTTCGTCGATGGCCTGCCCTCGGGCGAGCAGGACGCGCAGATCGCCCGGGCGATCATCGCCATGGCCCACAGCCTCAACCTGGCGGTGATCGCCGAGGGCGTCGAAACCCACGAGCAGCTGGAGTTCTTGCGCGAGCATGGCTGTGATGAGGTGCAGGGTTATCTGTTCGGTAGGCCGATGCCAGCGAACCGCTTCGAGGCGCAATTCAGCAACGATGCGCTGTTCATGTTCGATTGATTGTGGCGCTCTTGCGGGCCTCTTCGCGGGCAAGCCTCGCTCCCACAGGTGGATGCCGCTGGATCTGTCAACGCTGTGGGAGCAAGGCTTGCCCGCGAACGGAGCGCCGCCGCTCTGTTGGCTGGTGCAATCCTTATGAATCCCGCTCGTCCAGGCGATGATTGGCATTCATATGCCAGATAACTTTTGATGGGTTAGAATGCCCCCCTTTTCTGACCGATCCTCGAGGACCGCCATGTTCCGCCGTGATTTGACAATTGCCAAGTACGACGCCGATCTCTTTGCCGCCATGGAGCAAGAAGCCCAGCGCCAGGAAGAGCACATCGAGCTGATCGCTTCCGAAAACTACACCAGCCCGGCTGTCATGGAAGCCCAAGGCTCGGTGCTGACCAACAAGTACGCTGAAGGCTACCCAGGCAAGCGTTACTACGGCGGCTGCGAGTTCGTCGACGTGGTCGAGCAACTCGCCATCGATCGCGCCAAGCAACTGTTCGGCGCCGATTACGCCAACGTCCAGCCGCACGCTGGCTCGCAAGCCAACTCGGCGGTCTACCTGGCCCTGCTGCAAGCGGGCGACACCATTCTGGGCATGAGCCTGGCCCACGGCGGTCACCTGACCCACGGCGCAAGCGTCAGCTCGTCGGGCAAGCTGTACAACGCCATTCAGTACGGCATCGATGCCAACGGCCTGATCGACTACGACGAAGTCGAGCGCCTGGCGGTCGAGCACAAGCCGAAGATGATCGTGGCGGGTTTCTCTGCTTACTCGCAGATCCTCGACTTCCCGCGCTTCCGTGAAATCGCCGACAAGGTCGGTGCCTACCTGTTCGTCGATATGGCTCACGTGGCCGGTCTGGTCGCCGCAGGCGTGTACCCGAACCCGGTGCCATTCGCCGACGTCGTGACCACCACTACCCACAAGACCCTGCGCGGTCCACGTGGCGGCCTGATCCTGGCCCGTGCCAACGCCGACATCGAGAAGAAACTCAATTCGGCAGTCTTCCCGGGCGCCCAGGGCGGCCCACTGGAGCACGTCATCGCGGCCAAGGCGATCTGCTTCAAGGAAGCGCTGCAGCCTGAGTTCAAGGAATACCAGCAGCAAGTGGTGAAGAACGCCCAGGCCATGGCCGGCGTGTTCATCGAGCGCGGTTTCGACGTGGTGTCGGGCGGTACGCAGAACCACCTGTTCCTGCTGTCGCTGATCAAGCAGGACATCTCTGGCAAAGACGCCGACGCTGCCCTGGGTCGCGCCTTCATCACCGTCAACAAGAACTCCGTGCCGAACGATCCTCGCTCGCCGTTCGTGACCTCGGGCCTGCGCTTCGGCACCCCGGCCGTCACCACCCGTGGCTTCAAGGAGGCCGAGTGCAAGGAACTGGCCGGCTGGATCTGCGACATCCTGGCGGACCTGAACAACGAAGCGGTGATAGACGCCGTTCGCGAGAAGGTCAAGGCCATCTGCGCCAAGCTGCCGGTTTACGGCTGATTGCGTTGATGAGGTGAAAAAGCCCGGCTCAGTGAGCCGGGCTTTTTATTGGATGGCTGGAAGTGATTGCCAACAGGACTGGCCCCTTCGCGAGCAAGCTCTGCTCCCACAGGGTGGGAGCACGGCTTGCCGGCGAAGGCGTCGGGACAGTCACCAGCAATTACAACGCGTCGAACCCCTCGCGAATCGCCTGCTCCGGCAGCTCATCGGCGATGAACACCATCACGCTTTCGCGCTGCTCATCCGCGCCCCACTCGCTGTCCCAGTCGAAGCCGTAGAGCTTCAGTACGCCCTGAAACACCAGCCGACGAGACTCGCCTTCGATATTCAGCACGCCTTTGTAGCGCAGCAGCTGCTTGCCATGAGTTTCCAGCAGCTCGTTCATGAAGTCGCTGAGGCGGTCGATGTTCAGCGGCTTGTCGGTGCGCAGGACCAGGCTCGAGATGCGATCCGTGGAGGCGCCGACCACCGGGCGCAAGCTCAGGCCACCGCCCAGGTCGGCGTTGAGGTTGAAGCCGCGCACATCCACCAACTCGGCGAGGTCGATCTCGCCCTGCTTGACGATGCGGATCGGCGCCCGCCGATTGATACGGGTCAGGCGCGCGCTCAGGGCATCGACCGCATCAGCGCTGACCAGATCGGTCTTGCTCAACAGCAGGCGATCGGCAAAACCGACCTGCGCCTGGGCGATGGTCTGCGCCAGATGGGTATCGGCGTTGGCGGCATCGACCAGGGTGATGATGCCGTCCAGGATGTAGCGCTCGCGCAGCTCCTCGTCGATGAAGAACGTCTGCGCCACTGGCGCGGGATCGGCCAGGCCAGTGCATTCGATCACCAGGCGATCGAAGGCGATGGCGCCGCTGTCGAGGCGTTCGAGCAACAGATACAGGGCCTTGGTCAGGTCGGTATGGATGGTGCAGCAGACGCAGCCGTTGGCGAGGGTCATGACTTGCACGGGCTCGTCGCCCAGCAATTGGCTGTCGATGCTGGTTTCACTGAATTCGTTTTCGATCACGGCGATTTTCAACCCGTGTTCGGCGCGCAGCAGGTAGCGTAGCAAGGTGGTCTTGCCGGCGCCCAGGAAGCCGCTGAGCACGGTGACGGGGATGGGGATGGGAAGGGTCAAACGCTGCCTCCAACTGCAAAAAATGTGTATCGCTTATGTAGCGAGGGGGCTTGCCCCGATCACGGCGTATCAGGCACATCGAGGTGACTGAGAATCCACAATCGGGGGCAAGCCCACTCGCTACAGGTTCAGCGGCGCATCAACAACACTTCGGCCCGCCCTTGCCGCCGTAACGCGCTTCCTGACGCTCCCGGAAGAACGCCTCGTAGCTCATCATCGGCTTGTCCGGATGTTCGGTCTGCATGTGCGCGACGTAATTGTCGTAGTCCGGCATCCCCACCATCAGGCGCGCAGCCTGGCCCAGGTACTTACCCAGTCGGCTCAGGTCGTTGAACATGGCGCTACCCTCGGTTGATCACACATTGGGCTGCGCCTGAAATGGCGCCTCCTTGTCGGTGCGTTCCTTCTTGCCCCAGGCCGCAACGCCGACCTTGATGGCGAAGAACAGAATCGCGAACACCACGAACAGGAACAGTGCGGTCAAGGTCGCGTTGGTGTACGCGTTGAAGATCACGTGCTGCATCTGCTCGATGCTCTTGGCCGGTGCTATCACTTGACCGGCCGCCAGCGCATCGCTGTACTTCTTCGCCAGCGCCAGGAAGCCTACCGCCGGGCTGGCGTCGAACAGCTTGATGAAGCCCGCGGTGGAGGTGCAGATCAGCAGCCAGACGGCCGGCACCAGTGGCACCCATACATAACGCTGACGCTTCATTTTCACCAGGACTACCGCACCGAGCATCAGGGCGATACCGGCGAGCATCTGGTTGGAGATACCGAACAGCGGCCACAGGGTGTTGATGCCGCCCAGCGGATCGATGACGCCTTGATACAGCAGGTAGCCCCACAACGCCACGCAAATGGCCGTGGCGAGCACGTTGGCGCCCCACGACTCGGTACGCTTGAGCGCGGGCACGAAGGAGCCTAGCAAGTCCTGCAGCATGAAGCGGCCCGCGCGGGTGCCGGCATCGACTGCGGTGAGAATGAACAGCGCCTCGAACAGGATTGCGAAGTGGTACCAGAACGCCATGGTGTTCTGACCCGGCAGCACCTGATGGAGGATCTGCGCGATACCGACCGCCAGCGTTGGCGCACCGCCAGCACGGGCGAGGATGGTGGTCTCGCCGATGTCATGGGCGACGGCCTGCAAGGCTTCAGGGGTAATGGTGAAACCCCAGTTGCTGACTGCGGTTGCAACGGCCACCACATCCCCACCGACCACTGCCGCGGGGCTGTTCATGGCGAAATACACGCCAGGCTCGATTACCGAAGCGGCAACCATGGCCATGATCGCCACGAACGACTCCATGAGCATGCCGCCGTAGCCGATATAGCGCGCGTTGACTTCGTTATCCAGTAGTTTTGGCGTAGTACCCGACGAGATCAGCGCATGGAAGCCCGACACCGCGCCGCAGGCGATGGTGATGAACAGGAAGGGAAACAGCGTGCCTTTCCAGACCGGCCCGGTGCCGTCGGTGAACTGCGTCAGCGCCGGCATTTTCAGCTCGGGCATGGTCACCAGGATGCCGATGGCCAAGGCGATGATGGTGCCGATTTTCAGAAAGGTCGACAGGTAATCCCGTGGCGCGAGGATCAGCCACACCGGCAGTACCGCAGCGACGAAACCGTAGCCGATGAGCATCCAGGTGATCTGGATGCCGGTGAAGGTGAACGCCTTGGCCCACACCGGATCCGCAGCGATCTGACCGCCGGCCCAGATGGAGGCCAGCAGCAGCACCACGCCGATCAGGGATATTTCACCAATCCGACCCGGGCGGATGTAACGCATGTACACGCCCATGAACATCGCGATCGGGATGGTCGCCATGACCGTGAAGATGCCCCAAGGGCTCTCGGCCAGCGCCTTGACCACGATCAAAGCCAGCACCGCGAGGATGATGATCATGATCAAAAAACAGCCAAATAGTGCGATGGTGCCAGGGATGCGGCCCATTTCCTCGCGCACCATGTCACCCAGCGAGCGGCCATTGCGACGGGTGGAGAGGAACAGCACCATGAAGTCCTGCACTGCCCCCGCCAGCACTACCCCGGCGATCAGCCACAGGGTGCCTGGCAGATAGCCCATCTGCGCCGCCAGTACCGGACCCACCAGCGGGCCCGCGCCAGCGATTGCGGCAAAGTGATGGCCGAACAGAATGTGTTTGTTGGTAGGTACGTAATCTAGCCCGTCATTGTTGACCACCGCGGGCGTGGCGCGACTGGGGTCGAGTCGCATCACCTTGGTGGCAATGAACAGACTGTAGTAACGGTAAGCGATCAGGTAGATCGCGACAGACGCCACCACGATCCACAGCGCGTTGATCGGCTCACCGCGGCGCAGGGCAACCACACCCAATGCGCCAGCTCCTATGACCGCCACTACGAGCCATGGCAGATGGCGTAGCAGACTATTATTATTTTTCATTTTTTAGTTCCAGCTAGGGGATACGGAAACCAGCTATTCGAGTTTAGCCAGAGTTGCGCCAAAGAGCACCCCCACGTTCGTCCTAGAGGCGTTGCGTGTTTTTTTACCGGGGTCGATGCATGGATTGTCGACCGGTTCGCCATCGCCTTCGACGCGCTGAGCTATAGTCAGGCAACCCAGGAGGGATCGATCATGACTGACACCCACGCCGAACGTCGGCGCTTCGTACGCATTGCCTTCGACGCCAAGACCGAGCTTAGCCAGGCTGGCAGCAGCTGGCCGGTGAAGTTGCTGGACCTTTCACTCAAAGGCTTGCTGATCGAAAAGCCGCAGCCTTGGGAGGGGGATCCGCAAGCGCGCTTTACCGCGAGCATCCACCTCAACGACGACACCCCGGTGGTGATGGAAGTCGAGTTGGTGCACGACGACCACGGCCAGCTTGGCTTTCATTGCAGCCATATAGATGTGGACTCGATCAGCCACCTGCGCCGCCTGGTCGAGCTCAATCTCGGTGATGAGGCGGAGCTCGAACGGGAGCTCAAGGCGTTGCTGGCGGTTTGACTTAGCAAACCATGACTGACACCTTTGCCGAGTTCGACCCCGCCGCCTATCTGACGGTCATGAAAGCCTTGGGACTGGAAATGACCGCCAAGCCTCACATCTCCCGTTAACGCGCCGGCAATCCCCAGGCAGCTGGCACAAACGCCTCCAGACTCGGTAACAAGCCATCGGCATGAGTGTATTTACTTGCGGGCATCGCCGAGTCGGGCACTGCCAGGGCGAACATGCCGGCGGCCTTGGCGGCCGTGATGCCGAAGGGTGAATCCTCGAACACCAGGCAGTCGGCCGGGTCCACGCCCAGGCGCTCGGCGGCAACCAGGAAGATGTCCGGCGCGGGCTTGGCGGCGCCGACCTGCGGGTCGTCCGCGGTGACGATGGTATCGAACAGCGCGAACCACTCACGATGGCGGGTAATCTTCAGGTCGAAATAGTGCAGCGAAGAGCTGGTGCCGACCGCCACCGGAATACCATTGGCCTTGAGATGCCGCACCAACGCCTCGGCGCCCGGCATGGCCCCTGCCTTGGGGAAACGCTCGTACATCAACGGCGCTCGGGCCTCCATGAACTCCTCGGGACTGAGCGGGAGATCCAGCGCGCTGACGATGTACCTCGACAGATCGCCGGCGCCCAGGCCGATGGTGTTCTGCTTGATGCTCCAATCGAAGGTGCGGCCGTAGCGATCGGCAATGATCTGCGTGACTTCGGTGTAAACGCCTTCGGTATCGAGCAGCAGCCCGTCCATATCGAAGATCACCGCCTTGACCGGCCCGAATTGCGGGACAACTGCACTCATACGACTCAACCCTCAGGAGCCATCGCCCCGAAAAAATCACCAGCTTAGGCGAGTCCCGGATTCGGAACAACTATGAGTTCTGTGAGTGTTTCCGTTGATACCCCGCGCTCATACTCCGCCGGAATCACACCGTGGAACTGCCATCATGATCCAGCCGCTCAGCAACACCATTGATATTCGTATCCCGCCACTCAATGACCTGACGGACTTCACTAACGCAAACTTCAATGGCTGGATCGTCGAGCCACATACCTTCTACGCCACGATCATCGATCTGGACGAGCCGGCGGGTGCTGTGCTCTTCGGCAACAGCGACAAGCAATACACAGGGGTCGTGCTCAGCAAAACCTTCACTGGGCTGGTCCCGGGCGAACCCTACCGGATGAGCTATCGCGCCCGAAAAAGCGCACATATTCCCAACGTTTCACAAAATCTGCCGTACCTGAGAGTCATGTACGGTGATGCCGTCATCATCGAGGGCGAACCGCTGGTGCGGATGTATTTCATCGAATATGAAGGGCAGTTCGAGGCCAAGTCCGACACCGTGAAGATCGATTTCGTCAGTGTCGGCGAGGAATTTACCCAAGGCTTCGGCAATTTTTACCTGGACGACATTCACGTTTACGGCCGCGAGGAGGATCTTACCGACTTCAACGATGGCACCTGGGGGCTTTGGCATCCCACCACAGCGACCCAGACCGCGGTGTTCCGCAAAGGCCAATTCAATCGCGGGACGGTATTGCATTTCGAAACGTTCGGCGACGACACCGACGTCAATGCGGGCGATGTGCTCACGCGCACGTTCACCGATCTCACACCTGGCACGCTTTACACGTTCAGCGTCGAAGCCATCTATAACATCGGCCACCCAGTACCGCCCATTCTCTCGCTGACCCAGGATGGGCAAGAACTGGGAGCCCGATTTACCCCGCAAATAGAACAATGGGGCACCTACTCCCGTGATTTCGTCGCCACGGCCAACACCCGCTTGTCGATCAGAAGCCATGTCGGCACAGGACGAGGTAACGATTACAGCCTGAACAACCTGCGCATCGTGGAAAAATGGTGAGGGCCAGCAGAAGTCCGCCTGCCCCGCGCCAGCCCATTCGAACGAGGCTTATTCGAACAGCGCATCCAGCGCCTGTTCCAGCCGCGTCACGGCAATCACCTGCAACCCCGGCGGATTCTCCTTGGGAGCGTTGGCCTTGGGCACGATGGCGCGTTTGAAGCCGTGTTTGGCGGCTTCCTTGAGGCGTTCCTGGCCGCTGGGCACCGGCCGCACTTCGCCGGACAGGCCGACCTCGCCGAACACCAGCAAGTCGTTGGCCAAGGGCCGGTTGCGCAGGCTGGACATGATCGCCGCCAGCAGCGCCAGGTCAGAGGCGGTCTCGAGCACCTTCACGCCGCCCACCACATTGAGGAACACGTCTTGATCATGAGTGGGAATGCCGCCATGGCGATGCAGCACCGCCAGCAACATGGCCAGACGATTCTGGTCCAGACCGAGGGTGACGCGACGCGGGTTGGCCAGATGACTGTCGTCCACCAGCGCCTGCACTTCCACCAGCATCGGCCGAGTCCCTTCCCATGTCGCCATGACCACGCTGCCCGGGACCTCTTCCTGCGCGCGTGTAAGAAAAATCGCCGAAGGATTGGAGACTTCCTTGAGCCCGCGATCGGTCATGCCGAACACGCCCAGCTCGTTGACCGCGCCGAAGCGATTCTTCACCGCCCGCAACAGGCGCAAGCGGCCATCGGATTCGCCCTCGAAATACAGCACGGTATCGACCATGTGCTCCAGCACTCGCGGCCCGGCCAGCGCGCCTTCCTTGGTGACATGGCCCACCAGGAAGATCGCCGTACCGCTCTGCTTGGCATAGCGCACCAGCAGCGCCGCACTCTCGCGCACCTGGGAGACGCCGCCGGGAGCAGACTGCAACTGCTCGGTGAAGATCGTCTGGATCGAGTCGATCACCATCACCTTGGGTCGCTCGACCTTGGCCGTGGCGATGATGGCTTCGATGCAGGTTTCGGTCATGACCCGCAGCTTGTCCTGCGGCAAGCCCAGACGCCGGGCACGCATGGCCACCTGCTGCTGGGATTCCTCACCGGTGACGTACAGCGCCGGCATGCGTGTGGCGATGTTGCACAGGGTCTGCAACAGGATGGTCGACTTGCCGATGCCGGGATCGCCACCGATCAGCACCACCGAGCCATCGACCAGGCCGCCGCCCAACACGCGGTCGAGTTCGGCAGAGGCGGTAGAGAAGCGCGGGATCTCCTCGACGCTGACTTCCGCCAGGGTGCGGATCTGTGCCTGCTGGCCCGCCCAGCCGGTGCGCCCGCTGGGGGGCGCGGCGGAGGTCTGGTCAAGCACGGTTTCTACCAGAGTGTTCCAGGCCCCGCACTCACCGCACTGCCCGGCCCATTTCGGGAAGGTGGCGCCGCACTCGGTGCAGCCATACATGCGCTTGGCCTTGGCCATGGAAACTCCTGCCGCAAAAGCCGCCATGATAGCGCGCCTGTCACTGCCTGTGGGCGTCCTCACCCACGGGACAGAGGCGTGCAAAAACAGGCGAATGAAACTTCGCCGCAGGCTGCGCGAATGCGTCTAGGCTGAGATTCGACAAAACTTCTCGCAATAACCTGTGTCACTAAAAACGGGCGTAGAGCATGAAACAAGGCTGAATTACACTGCGCTGACCAACCTCATCTGTAACAAGGAATATCTCAATGAGCGTGCTAAGTGAATTCAAGGCCTTTGCGGTCAAGGGCAATGTAGTCGACATGGCCGTTGGTATCATCATCGGCGCCGCATTCGGCAAGATTGTCTCCTCCTTCGTCGGCGATGTGATCATGCCGCCGCTGGGGTTATTGATTGGTGGCGTTGACTTCAGCAACTTGGCCATCACGTTGCGCGCGGCAGAGGGCAATGCCCCGGCCGTGGTACTGGCCTACGGCAAATTCATCCAGACGGTAGTCGACTTCATCATCGTTGCGTTCGCCATCTTCATGGGCGTCAAGGCGATCAACCGCCTCAAGCGCGAAGAGGCCAAAGCCCCGACCCTGCCACCCACCCCGAGCAAGGAGGAAGTGCTGTTGGGCGAGATCCGCGATCTGCTCAAGGATCAGAATGCTAAGGCGATTCCGGCTGCTGCGGCGCCTGATCGGTTGGTTTGAACTCATAGGCACTTGCCGCCTGTAGCGAGGGGGCTTGCCCCCGATCACTGCGGTGGCTGATCCGACGTATCGGGGGCAAGCCCCCTCGCTACAGAGTTGATGCCTACCAGTAATTCTCGACCGCCACCTGACCCGGTCGGCGGCTGAGGCTCAGATTCATGTCGCGAGCCTTGAGCAGCTTGCGGGTATCGTCGATCATCTGCGGGTTGCCGCAGATCATCACCCGCGAATGCTCCGGCGTCAGGGCCACCCCGGCCTTGGCTTCCAGTTCGCCATTCTCGATCAGCCCGGTGATCCTGCCGCGCAGCGTATCGGGATAATCCTCGCGGCTGACCGTGCCGATGAACCTCAACTTGCCTCGGTAATCCGCCAGATACTCGCGTGACTCCAACCCGGCGATCAGTTCCTGATACGCCAGCTCGCGGCCTTCGCGCACGCTGTACACCAGAATGATCCGCTCGAATCTTTCCCACACTTCGAAGTCCTGCAGGATCGACAGAAACGGCGCCACGCCGGTCCCGGTCGACAGCATCCACAGGTCGCGACCGTCGACGAATCGATCAAGCGTCAGATAGCCCGTCGCCTGGCGCTCCACCAGCAATTCGTCGCCCACCTGCAAGCGACTCAGTTCGCTGGTGAATTCGCCGCCCGGCACCACGATGGAAAGGAACTCGAGAAACTCGTCATGGGGCGACGACACCATCGAATAGGCCCGCCACACCACCGTGCCATCGGCCTTGGTCACTCCCAGGCGTGCGAACTGCCCGGCCACGAAGCGAAACCCGGCATCGCGGCTGGTGCGCAGGATAAACAGGCTGGGGGTCAGCGGCTCGACGTGGGTGATGGTCTGACGGGTAAATTTCTCTGCGCTGGCGGACATGACGCGCTCCATTGAACTGATGGGCGACAGTTTCCCGCAAACTGCGGCAGATAAACACCGGCGGTTTGTAATGTCATCTCCAGCAGGCCCCGGAAAAACCCCGTAGAATCACTGCCCTCCGCCGCTTTCGTGTCCGCCTGCCATGCCCCTGCTCAAAACCGCCTATGCCCAGCTTGATCTGATCCGCCAGCCCGACCAGCCGGACCAACCGCTGCAGGCGTTCGACGCCGCCGATGAGTACCTGCTCAATCACCTGGCCGATCAGCAACTGCCGGCCAGCGCGCGGGTGCTGGTGCTCAACGACAGTTTCGGCGCCCTGGCGGTGAGCCTCAGCGGGCAGTGCCAACTGATCAGCAGTGGCGATTCCTACCTGGGCCACCTGGCGCTGGAAAAGAACCTGACGCGCAATCACCAGCCGTTCGATTCGGTCACCTTTCTGCCAGCCAGCGCGCCTTGGCAGGGCCCGTTCGACCGGGTGCTGATCCGCGTGCCGAAAACCCTGGCCCTGCTCGAGGAACAACTGATTCGTCTGCAAGGCCACCTGGCACCCGGCGCCCAGGTCATCGCGGCGGCGATGGTCAAGCATCTGCCGCGGGCGGCCGGTGATCTGCTGGAGCGCTACATCGGCACGATGCAGGCGTCGCTGGCGATCAAGAAAGCCCGCTTGCTGATCGCTACCGCGCAGCCGCGGCCGGTCGCCGTCTCGCCCTACCCCACGCGCTACTGCCTCGATGCGCCGGCCATCGAACTGCGCAATCACGCCAACGTGTTCTGCCGCGAGGGCCTGGACATCGGCACCCGCGCCTTCCTGCCGCATTTGCCGGGCAATCTGGGGGATGCCCGGGTGGCGGACCTGGGTTGCGGCAACGGCGTGCTGGCCATCGCCAGCGCCCTGGCCAACCCGCAGGCGCAATACAGCCTGGTGGATGAGTCCTACATGGCGGTGCAGTCGGCGGCCGAGAACTGGCGAGCCGCACTGGGCGAGCGCCCGGTGACGGTGCGCGCCGATGACGGTCTGGCAACGCAGCCGGGTGACTCACTGGATGTGGTGCTGTGCAATCCGCCGTTCCACCAGCAGCAGGTGGTGGGGGATTTTCTGGCGTGGCGGATGTTCCAGCAGGCGCGCGAAGCGCTGGTGGTGGGCGGGGCGTTGTATATCGTCGGCAACCGGCACCTGGGCTATCACAGCAAGCTGGCGCGGTTGTTCAGAGGGGTGGAGCAGGTGGCGGCGACGCCCAAGTTCGTGGTGCTGAAGGCACGTAAGTAGGATCGGATGTGGGGTGTCTGTGCGGGCCCCTTCGCGGGCAAGCCCTGCTCCCACAGACCCTTATCCCCGTAGGAGCAGGGGTTGCCCGCGAAGGGGCCAGTACAGTCAACCCCACCACAGTCCCTCATCCCCGTGGGAGCAGGGCTTGCCCGCGAAGGGGCCAGTACAGTCGACACATCTCAGTGGGATTTCATCCCCGCCGCCGTCATGAACAGACGGATCAGCATGGCGAACAGCCCCAGGGCGACCACACTACCGACATAGATCAACACCAGCCAGCCAACGCGCTTGTACCAGGGCGACTGGACGGTTTCGCTGGCTTGCTCATTGGTAACAACGTCTTTGTGAACCATGACTCATCTCCTAAAAGAACGCCCGAGTCTCCAGGACCCGGGCGTCTGACGGACGACTAGTGGTAACCGTCTTCAGGCGTCACCTTGCCGCGGAACACGTAGTAGCTCCAGAAGGTGTAGCCCAGGATGAACGGCAGGATGAACAGGGTGCCGACCAGAATGAATCCCTGGCTCTTGGGCGGCGAAGCGGCATCCCAGATGCTCAGCGACGGCGGCACGATGTGCGGCCACAGGCTGATGCCCAACCCCGTGTAACCCAGGAACACCAGCAGCAGGGTCAGCAGGAACGGTGTGTAGTGGGCGTTACGCGCCACGGCGCGCAGCAGGCCATACACCGCCACCAGCACCAGGATCGGTACCGGCAGGAACCAGAACAGGTTCGGCGTGCTGAACCAGCGGGTCGCGATTTCCGGATGCGACATCGGTGTCCAGATACTCACTACCGCAGTCACCGCCAGCAGCAGCAAGGTCAACGGCCGCGCCAGGTTGTGCATGATCTGCTGCAGACCGCCTTGGGTCTTCATGATCAGCCAGGTGCAACCCAGCAGTGCATAAGCGACGATCAGGGCCAGGCCACAGAACACGCTGAAGGGTGTCAGCCAGTCCAGGCCACCGCCGGCGTAATGCCGGTCGACCACCGGGATACCGTCGATGAACGCCCCCAGCGCCACGCCCTGGAAGAAGGTCGCTACCAGCGAACCGCCGATGAAGGCCTTGTCCCAGATGTGCTGCTTGTCTTCTTTGGCCTTGAAGCGGAACTCGAACGCCACGCCGCGGAAGATCAGGCCCACGAGCATGAAGATCAGCGGCAGATACAGCGCCGAGAGCACCACCGAATAGGCCAGCGGGAAGGCACCGAACAGGCCTGCGCCACCCAGCACCAGCCAGGTCTCGTTACCGTCCCAGACCGGCGCCACGGTGTTCATCGCCACGTCGCGGTCTTTGCTGTCCTTGAAGAAGGGGAAGAGAATGCCAATCCCCAGGTCGAAGCCGTCCATGACCACGTACATCATGACGCCGAAGATGATGATCACGGCCCAGATCAGTGGAAGATCAATACCCATGACTCAGTTCCCCTTGCTCAAGCTGTCGTGGCCGCTGTGCTCGCCAGTATCGGCGGCAGACAGTGGACGTGCCGGTGTACGCTGCTGGCCAGGACCACCGTGCGGCTGATGATCGTGGTGGGCTTTAGGCCCTTTGCGCACCAGGCGCATCATGTAGCCAAGGCCCACGCCGAACAGCGAGAAGTACACGACGACGAAGGTCACCAGGGTGATGGTCATCTGCGTGACGCTGTGATTGGACACCGCATTGACGGTGCGCAGCAGGCCATACACGACCCACGGCTGACGACCGACCTCGGTGGTGAACCAACCCGCCAGCAGCGCGATCAGGCCCGATGGCCCCATCCACAGCGTCAGGTACAGGAACGGACGGCAGGTGTAGAGCGCGTCGCGCTTGCGCAGCCAGAGGCTCCACAGACCGACGAAAATCATCAGCATGCCCAGGCCAGCCATGATCCGGAACGACCAGAAGATGATGGTCGAGTTAGGACGATCTTCCGGCGGGAAGGACTTGAGCGCCGGGATCTGCTTGTCCAGGCTGTGGGTCAGGATCAGGCTGCCCAGGTACGGCACTTCGATCTTGAAGCGCGTGGTCTCGGCTTGCATGTCCGGCCAGCCGAACAGCACCAGCGGGGTCGGCTCGTTGCCGACGTTTTCCCAGTGGCCTTCGATGGCAGCGATCTTGGCAGGTTGATGTTCCAGGGTGTTGAGACCGTGGGCATCACCGACAAAGGCCTGGATCGGCGCGACGATCAGCGCCATCCACATGGCCATGGAGAACATGCGCTTGATGGCCGGAGTACGGCGACCACGCAGCAAGTGCCAGGCAGCTGAAGCACCGACGAAGAAGGCCGTGGCCACGAACGCAGCGATCGACATGTGCGCCAGGCGGAACGGGAACGACGGGTTGAAGATCACCGCGAGCCAGTCGGCAGGCACAGCACGACCGTCGATGATTTCGTAGCCCTGCGGAGTCTGCATCCAGCTGTTGGAAGCCAGAATCCAGAACGTCGAGATCAGCGTACCGATCGCTACCATGACGGTGGCGAAGAAGTGCAGACCACGGCCGACGCGGTTCCAGCCGAACAGCATGACGCCGAGGAAACCTGCTTCGAGGAAGAATGCGGTGAGTACTTCGTACGTCAGCAGCGGACCGCTGATGGCACCGGCGAAGTCGGAAAATCCGCTCCAGTTGGTACCGAATTCATACGCCATGACCAGGCCCGAGACCACGCCCATACCGAAGTTGACGGCGAAAATCTTCGACCAGAAGTGATACAGATCGCGGTAGGTGTCGTCATGGGTCTTCAGCCAGAGACCTTCGAGCACCGCCAGAAAACTGGCCAGACCGATGGTAATGGCAGGGAAGAGAATGTGGAACGAAACCGTAAACGCAAACTGCATTCGGGCGAGATCTATTGCCTCTAAACCGAACATATAGCTTCCTCTATCAGGGTAATGCGGCCCGGCGGCTAACCAGACCAACGGCCCCTGCGCATAGGGAGCACGGCACTTTCAGGGTGTGAATACGCAGGGATTGCGAGCAATGGCCACGACCCGCTCGCAGGGCTGCAAGCGTTGACCTGGATCAATGATCTGTAAAAGAGTAGACCCATTCCCCGCGACCGCCCGCGTGGTCTATTGCCGCGTGACCGATTGCCTCAGGTGGTGGGAGCTGTGTTGCAGGATCAGTAACAGTTTAACGAGGTTTCAAGTCAACTCTGTGGCGAGGGGGCTTGCTCCCGATTGGACCAATCTGGCACACCAGGGTGTTTGAAAGATTTTCGGGGGCAAGCCCCCTCGCTACAGGGAGCCAACAGCCCCCGCGGCTGGTATGATGCGCGGCTTTTTTGCGACCTGGCGCAGGCTGTGCTGTGCTCTACGGGTCGTCACATCCATTGCGGGGGCAGGCATGCTGGAAAGGCTGTTTCAACTCAAGGCGCACAACACCAATGTGCGCACCGAAATCCTGGCGGGCGTGACCACGTTCCTGGCCATGGCCTACATCCTCTTCGTCAACCCGAGCATCCTCGGCGAGACCGGCATGGACAAAGGCGCGGTGTTCGTGGCCACCTGTCTGGCGGCCGCCATCGGTTCCACGGTGATGGGCCTGATCGCCAACTACCCGATCGCCCTGGCGCCGGGGATGGGCCTGAACGCCTTCTTCACCTACACCGTGGTCCTGCACATGGGCCATACCTGGCAGGTTGCGCTGGGGGCGGTGTTCATCTCGGCGGTGTGCTTCTTTGTGCTGTCGATCTTTCGCATCCGCGAGTGGATCGTCAACAGCATCCCGCTGCCGCTGCGCTCCGGCATCGCGGCCGGTATCGGCCTGTTTCTGGCGCTGATCGGCATGCATGAAGCCGGTATCGTGGTCAGCAACCCGGCGACCATGGTCGGCCTCGGCGATCTCAAGGCGCCAGGGCCGGTGCTGGCGATTCTGGGTTTCTTCCTGATCGTCGGCCTCGAGGCGCTGAAGGTCCGAGGTGCGGTGCTGATCGGCATTCTGGCGGTGACCATCGTGTCCATCGTCGGCGGCTTCAGCCCCTTCGGCGGCATCGTCTCCATGCCACCATCGCTGCTGCCGACCTTCCTGCAGCTGGACATCAGGGGCGCACTGGACATCGGCCTGGTGAGCGTGATCTTCGCCTTTCTGTTCGTCGACCTGTTCGACAACTCCGGCACGCTGATCGGTGTGGCCAAACGCGCCGGCCTGATGGGCAAGGACGGCCATATGCCGAAGATGGGCCGCGCCCTGATCGCCGACAGCACCGCGGCCATGGCCGGTTCGCTGCTGGGCACGTCGACGACCACCAGCTACATCGAGTCGGCAGCGGGCGTCAGCGCCGGCGGCCGTACCGGGCTGACCGCGGTGGTGGTTGCGGTGCTGTTCCTGCTGGCGTTGTTCTTCGCTCCGCTGGCCGGCAGCGTGCCGGCCTATGCCACTGCGCCAGCGCTGTTGTTCGTGGCGGTGCTGATGTGCTCGGGCCTGGCCGAGATCAACTGGGATGACATTACCGAAGCGGCACCGGTGGTCGTCACGGCGCTGGCCATGCCATTTACCTACTCGATCGCCAACGGCATCGCTTTCGGCTTTATCACTTGGACGGCGATCAAGCTGCTGTCGGGCCGTCGCCAGGACGTCAACCCGGCGCTGATCATTCTTTCCATTCTGTTCGTCATCAAGCTGGGCTGGTACAACGCATGAGTGCTGTCTTCGATCCCTCGAGCTACGACGCCCAACTGCAGGCCAAAGTGGCGCGCCTGCGCGAGCTGCTGGCGCCCTTCGACGCCCCCGAGCCGAGCGTGTTCGACTCGCCGCGCGAGCACTATCGCTTGCGCGCCGAGTTTCGCCTGTGGCGCGAAGACGGCCAGCGCCTTTACGCGATGTTTGCGCCGGGCGACAAGCACACGCCGATCTTTTTCGAGCAGTTCCCCATCGCCAGCCTGCGTATCAATGATCTGATGCCGCGCCTCAAGGCGGCCTGGCACGGCAATGCGGCGCTGAGCAACAAGCTGTTCCAAGTGGAGTTCCTGACCACCCTGGCCGGCGATGCCATGGTCACGCTGTGCTATCACCGCCCGCTGGACGAACACTGGCAAGTCGCCGCCGAACAGCTGGCGCAGGAGCTGGACGTCAGCATCATCGGTCGCTCCAAGGGCAAGCGTGTAGTGATCGGCCGTGATTATGCGGTCGAGCAATTGCAGGTCGGTGGCCGCACCTTCCGCTACCGTCAGCCCGAAGGCGCGTTCACCCAGCCCAACGGCACGGTCAACCAGAAGATGCTCAGCTGGGCCTTCGACGCCTTGGGCGAGCGCCAGGATGACCTGCTGGAGCTGTACTGCGGCAACGGCAACTTCACGCTGCCGCTGGCGACCCGGGTGGGTAAAGTGCTGGCCACCGAAATCAGCAAGACGTCCGTCAACGCCGCGCTGCACAACCTCGCCGACAACGCTGTGGACAACGTCACCCTGGTGCGGCTGTCCGCCGAAGAGCTGACCGAAGCACTGAATGAAGTGCGGCCGTTCCGCCGTCTCGAAGGCGTGGACCTCAAGAGCTACAACTTCGGCAGCGTTTTCGTCGACCCGCCCCGCGCCGGCATGGACCCGGACACCTGCGAGCTGACCCGGCGCTTCGACAACATCCTGTACATCTCCTGCAACCCGGAGACCCTGGCGCAGAATATCGCGCAACTGCACGACACCCATCGGATCGAGCGCTGTGCGTTGTTTGACCAGTTTCCGTATACCCACCATATGGAATCCGGTGTGATGCTGGTGCGGCGTTGAGCTACCCAGGCTGGACGCGGTAAATCTGCTGTCCCTGTGGCGAGGGAGCTTGCTCCCGATGGGCCTTAACTGATTCACCTCGGTGTGTCAGTACCGGCCTATCGGGGGCAAGCCCCCTCACTACAGGAGCGTTGAGCCACCCAGACTGGACGCGGTAAATCTGTTGTCCCTGTGGCGAGGGGGCTTGCTCCCGATGGGCCTTCACTGATTCACCTCTGGGTGTCAGTACCGGCCTATCGGGGGCAAGCCCCCTCACTACAGGGATTGCGCCTGCGGATTTTGACGTCCTTGCGCACAGATGCGATACTCCCGCAACTGTGAACCAATCTCAATTACCCCTCCCCCGCGCCCATCTGCTCCTGATCGAGGACGATGCCGAACTGCGCACTCACCTTGCCCATCACCTGCGCCAGCGCGGTTTCGCCGTGACTGCCGTGGAACGTGGCGATGGTGGATTGCACCTGGCGCAACAGCAACGTTTCGACCTGGTGCTGCTCGACATCATGCTGCCGGGCATGGATGGCCTTGCGGTGCTCGAACAACTGCGCCGCGAACAGGGCATCCCGGTGATGCTGATGTCGGCGTTGGGCGCAGAACAGGATCGCATCAGCGGCTTCACCCGCGGTGCCGATGATTATTTGCCCAAGCCCTTCAGCCTGGCCGAACTGGATGCCCGCCTCGAAGCCCTGTTGCGTCGCGTGGCGCTGGATCGACAGCCCGCCGTACGCGCGCCGGCCGACGATCTTGAAGACGACCTCAGTGCCCAGGACGTCAGTTACCACGGTCGTCACGCCGGGCTGACCGGTTCCGAATTCCGCCTCTTGAGCCTGCTGCGCCAGCATCAGGGCGAGCCATTGAGCAAGGCGTTTCTCTATCGGCAAGTGCTGCACCGGCCCTACACCCGCCTGGACCGCGGCCTCGACGTGCACGTCTGCAACCTGCGGCGCAAACTCGCGGCGCTCGAAGTGACCGATCTGCACATCCAGGCGGTGCGCAACCAGGGCTATATGCTCGTCACCAGCGACGCCTATTGATGCGCCGCCGTCATTCGCTGCTGTGGAAGCTCGCCCTGCTGCAAATCGGCTTTTGCCTGCTGCTGGTGTGGCTGATCTGGTTCTGGGGGCTGGAGGTGGAGCGCAGCACCTACTTCCTCGACAAGACCGATCAGCACCACCTGGCCAGATACGCGCAGCAGGCCGAGCGCGCCTGGGAGCAAGGCGGCAATGCCGGTGTCGAGCACTGGCGCCAGGCGCTGGCGCGCCAAGAGCACACCTGGGTGGCAGTGCTGGGCGACCACCTGCAAAGTCTCGGCACTCAGCCGCTGACGGCGCTGGAGTACAGCCATCTGACCTTCATGCGCAAGCTCGACTGGCCCATGAGCCGACGGCTGCAGGACGAGCTGCCGTTCGTCAGTATCGATTTCCCCACGCACCCGCAAACCGGCCGGCTGGTGATGCAACTGCCCGAGCGCCTGCTGCCCAAGGGCCTCACACCCTGGACCCACCTGTTCACCCATGGCGTCGTCCCGGCGTTGTTGGCCTTGGGCCTGGGCCTGCTGCTGTACCGCCATCTGGTGGTGCCGCTGACCGACCTGCGCGAACGCGCCAACGCCCTGCGCGCCGACGACCTCGACAGCGTGATGCACAGTGACGTCGCCCGCCGCCAGGACGAACTCGGCGAACTGGCTCAAGCCTTCGAGCACATGGCCGCGCGCTTGCGCCAGAGCCTCAAGCAGCAACGCCAACTGCTGCGCACTCTGTCCCATGAAATCCGCACGCCCCTGGCGCGCCTGCGCATCGCCAGCGAAAGCCAACTGCCCGTGGAAAATCTGCAAGAGCGCCTGGCACGGGAAATCGACGACATGCAACGCCTGATCGAAGACTCCCTCGACCTCGCCTGGCTCGACACCGAACGTCCGCAACTGAGCCGCGAGCCGGTGCTGATGCTGTCCGTGTGGGAAGCGCTGGTCGCGGATGCCTGCTTCGAGTCGGGCTGGGGCTCGTCACGGTTCATCTGTGATCTGGAGGTGGACTGCGTGGTGCAGGTACATCTCAACAGCCTGGCGCAGGCGCTGGAGAATCTGCTGCGTAACGCAATTCGGCATTCGCCTGAGGCGGCCGTGATCCGTCTGAGCGGCCACCGCGATGGCGACTATTGGCAGCTGCACCTGGAAGACCAGGGGCCCGGCGTGCCCGAGACCGAACTGGAACGCATCTTCGACCCCTTCCTGCGCCTGGACGGTACCCCGGGCAAGGGCTTCGGCCTGGGGTTGAGCATCGCCAGAAGAGCGATCGAATTGCAGGACGGGAAGTTATGGGCCAGTCGTGGCCAGGCCGGGCTGGTCATGAATCTGCGTTTGCCGGCGGCGTGAATGGGGCGCCGTCATCACGGACGCTTCGCCAGCAAGCTGAGCTCCCGACCTGTGTATCACTCCACAAATGTTTAGAAAGTTAATGATCTTTACTCTCATTTGAGACTGACTATCATCCGTGATCGCCATGGCCACCCGCTATCAGTCGGCCACGTTTTCCCTGGAGATCACCATGCAACTGCGCCTGCCGCCCCTGCCTTTTTTCGCCGTGCTCCTGAGCACCTGCAACCTGCTGCCTGCCGTCGCTCACGCCGAGGCCCCGGCAGAAGCGCCAAAGCCCATCGTGCTGGACAGTCAGACCATCCTCGGTACCGCCGAGGAGGAGATCAAGCAAGCGCCGGGCGTGTCGATCATCACCGCCGAAGACATCCAGAAGCGCCCGCCGGCCAATGACCTGTCGGAGATCATCCGCACCATGCCCGGCGTCAACCTCACCGGCAATTCCAGCAGTGGCCAGCGCGGCAATGGCCGGCAGATCGACATTCGTGGCATGGGCCCGGAGAACACCCTGATCCTGGTCGACGGCAAACCGGTCAGCAGCCGCAGCTCGGTGCGTTACGGCTGGCGTGGCGAGCGCGACACCCGTGGCGACACCAACTGGGTACCGGCCGAGATGGTCGAGCGCATCGAAGTCATCCGTGGCCCGGCTGCGGCGCGCTATGGCAACGGCGCCGCCGGCGGCGTGGTCAATATCATCACCAAGCAGCCCACGCAGGAGACCCACGGTTCGGCGACGGTCTACACCCGCTTCCCGACCCACAGCGACGAGGGCGGCACCCAGCGCATGAACTTCAGCCTCGACGGCCCGCTGACCGACAACCTCACCTACCGCGTGTTCGGCAACGTCGCCAAGACCGAAGCCGATGACTCGGACATCAACAGCGGCCACGAATCGGTGCGCACCGGCAATCAAGTCGGCACTTTGCCGGCGGGGCGTGAAGGCGTGCGCAACAAGGACCTCAATGGCCTGCTGAGCTGGAAGCTGTCGCCCGAGCAAACGCTGGATTTCGAAATGGGCTACAGCCGTCAGGGCAATATCTATACCGGTGACACCCAGAACACCAACAGCAATGCCTACGTGAAATCGTTGCTGGGCCACGAGACCAATCGGATGTATCGCCAGACGTTCTCGCTCACCGATCGCGGCGACTACGACTTCGGCACCACCCTGGCGTACCTGCAATACGAGAAAACCCGCAACACCCGGATCAACGAGGGCCTGGCCGGCGGGCTGGAGGGGATTTTCTCCAGCAGCGACTTCTATACCACCACGCTTAACGACCTGACCGCCCATGGCGAGGTCAATTTGCCGCTGCACTTTGGCGTCGATCAGGTGCTGACCGTCGGCACCGAGTGGGTGCAATCCAAACTCGACGACCCGAGCGCCAATAGCCAGGCCACCAGTACCGCCGCCGGGGGCACAGTCGCGGGGCTCGAGAGCACGGGCCGAGATAGCCGATTCTCGTCGGAAATCGCCTCGCTGTTCGTCGAGGACAATATCCAACTGCTGCCGGGCACCAAGCTCACCCCAGGCCTGCGTTTCGACCATCACGATATCGTCGGCGACAACTGGAGCCCGTCGCTCAACCTCTCGCAAGTCTTGACCGATACCGTCACCCTCAAGGCCGGCATCGCCCGGGCCTACAAGGCGCCGAACCTCTATCAGCTGGACCCCAACTACCTGCTCTACAGCAATGGCCAAGGCTGCTATGGCTCGACCGTCAGCTGCTATCTGCAGGGCAACAAGGACCTCAAGGCCGAGAACAGCATCAACAAGGAACTGGGCATCGAGTACAAGCATGACGGCGTGGTGGCCGGGCTCACGTATTTCCGCAATGACTACAAGAACAAGATCGAGTCCGGTCTGGTGCCGGTCGGCACGGCAACCGGAGGCACCGGCACCGCGTCGAACATCTTCCAGTGGGAGAACGTGCCCAAGGCGCTGGTCGAGGGCGTGGAAGGCAACCTGACCCTGCCGCTGGCCAGCAGCCTGACCTGGACCAACAACTACACCTATATGCTGCGTTCGGTGAACAAGGAAACCGGCGACGTGCTGTCGGTCACGCCCAAGTACACCCTCAACTCGATGCTCGACTGGCAGGCCACCGACAAGCTGTCGCTGCAGACCACCGTGGCCTGGTACGGCAAGCAGAAGCCGAAAAAGTACGATTACCATGGCAACCGCGTGACCGGCACCGCCAACCAGGAAGTCGCGCCTTACACCTTGGTGGGCGTCAGCGGCACCTACGCGCTGACCAAGCACCTGAGTGTAACGGCGGGCGTCGACAACCTCTTCGACAAGCGCCACTGGCGTGAAGGCAATGCCCAGGGCGTGACCAATATCGAAGGCGCTGGCGCGGCGACCTACAACGAGTCGGGGCGTACCCTGTTCACCAGCCTGACGGCGTCGTTCTGATGGGCCGCCTGCGCCGCGGGGCGTTGACTGTGCTGCTGGGCCTGAGCGCCTGTGCCACGGCCTGGGCCAGGCCCGATCCGAATCAGCCGATGGATGACTCTATTGTGCATAGCCGTGGCACGGGCTATCACTTTCAGACGCTGACACTGGATTCGGCCGATGGCCAACGCCACTACCAGATCTGGATCGGCAAACCCGAGCACCCGGTGCCCGCCTCTGGTTACCCGGTGCTGTACATGCTCGACGGCAATGCGGCCTTGGGCGCGCTCAAGCCCGATGACCTGCGAGCGCTGAACCGAGGCGCGGCGCCGGTGCTGGTAGCGGTCGGTTATGCCGGTGGCAAGCGTATCGACCGCGACGCCCGGACCCTGGACTACACCCCGGGACCACGGGGCAGCGACCCGCTGACGCAACTGCCCAGCGGCGGCGCAGAGGCGTTTCTGGATCTGCTGGAGCAGCGCATCAAGCCGGCGGTGGCACAGCGCCTGGTGGTGGATAACCATCAGCAGACCCTGTGGGGACACTCTTATGGGGGCCTGCTGGTATTGGATGCACTGCTGACCCGGCCGCACAGCTTCCAGCATTACGCGGCGGCCAGCCCATCGCTGTGGTGGTGGGGGCCGGCGCGCATGAACGCGGCGCTTGCCGGATTGGCGCCGCGCCTGCAGGGACAATCCACGAGTGTGCTGTTGATGCGCGGTGACGATGAACCCGGGCAACCCCACGCTCAGCCAATGCCCGGGGTACAGGCTGATCAACCGATGCGGGATTTGCTCAAGGCACTGCAGCCGATGCCCGGGTTACAGGTGCAGTATCGGAGTTTTCCCGGGCTGAATCATGGGCCGATGCTGGAGGCCTCGCTGCGCTATCTGTTGCGACACTGAATAAACCCTGTAGCGGGGGGGCTTGCCCCCGATACGATGCGTCGGCCAAATCGATGTGGCTGACATTCCGCTATCGGGGGCAAGCCCCCTCGCTACAGTTGCGTTATGTCATCCTCGGGGACACGAAATCATTTGACCAAATTAACCGGTTAGTACAATTTACAGGCAAGCGCCTTGTCGCCCGTGAACCTGTCCGCAGGAACCCAAAATAACAATGGTGTGGACGCTCGTCCGTCTGCGCTCGTGTGGCACTCCCACGGCCCTCGCCGGCCGGCCACTTGGAACCAACAAAGGCATTCGTGTATGTCCCAGAATAAAAAAGCCAGCGTCCTGGCCGGCCTGATCGGCGCCGGCATCCAGTTGTCCCGTACCCCTGCCCTGCACGAGCAGGAAGGTGCCGCCCAGGGCCTGGGCTATCTGTATCGGCTGATCGACCTCGACAAGCTGCAACTCGACACCAGTCACCTCGAAGAACTGCTCACCGCCGCCGAGCGCATGAGCTACACCGGCTTGAACATCACCTTCCCCTGCAAGCAGGCGATCATCCCGCTGCTCGACGACCTGTCCGCCGAAGCCCGCGGCATCGGCGCGGTCAATACCGTGGTGCTCAAGGACGGCAAACGCGTCGGCCACAACACGGACTGCCTCGGCTTTGGCGAAGGCTTCAAGCGCGGCATGGCCGGTGTGGCCCGTGAACGCGTGGTGCAGATGGGCGCAGGCGGCGCCGGTGCGGCCGTGGCTCACGCGCTGATCGCCGAAGGTGTGCAGCAACTGACGATTTTCGACGTCGAAGCCAGCCGTGCCCAGGCACTGGTCGACAACATCAATGAACATTTCAGTGGCCAGCGCGCGGTGCTCGGCACCGACCTGAGCGCCAGCGTCGGCGCCGCCGACGGCCTGGTCAACACCACGCCCATGGGCATGGCCAAACTGCCGGGCATGCCAGTACCCAAGGCGCTGCTGCGCGCCGACCTGTGGGTGGCGGAGATCGTCTACTTCCCGCTGGAAACCGAACTGCTGCGCGAAGCCCGAGCGCTGGGCGCACGCACCCTGGATGGCGGCACCATGGCGGTGTTCCAGGCGGTCAAGGCGTTCGAATTGTTCAGTGGCATCGAGCCTGATGCCCAGCGGATGGTCGAGCACTTCAACAGCATGAATGGATAACTCGATGTCGTGAGTTTCCCTGTAGTGAGGGGGCTTGCCCCCGAGAGGCAATCACTGACCCACCGAGGTTGAATCAGTGATGGCCTATCGGGGCAAGCCCCCTCACTACAGGAGTGACAACCGATCATCTACACCAGCAAATACCGCAACACCGAATCGCAGATCATCTGCCGATGGCTCTGGCGCAACTGCGCATCGCCGAAATCGACCTGGAACAGCTCGCCGAAAGTGTGGCGGTTGGACACCCGGTAGAAGCAGAACGAGCTGATCAGCAGGTGCACATCGATCGCCTGCAGGCCACTGCGAAAGATCCCCAGCTTGGCCCCCCGCTGCAGTATCTCGTCCAGCGCCAGCAGCACGCTCTTGTTCATCGAACGGATCACGTCGGACTGCTTGACGTACTCGCCTTTGTGCATGTTTTCGTTGCACACGATGCGCACGAAATCGACATTGCGATCATGGTGATCGAAGGTGAATTCCACGAGGCGGGTAATGCCTTCTACAGGCCCGAGTTCGGCCAGATGCAGGTCGTTCTCGGTGTTGCGGATGTCTCCGTAGAGCTTCTCGAGTACCTCGACATACAGCTGCTCCTTGCTGCCGAAGTAGTAATAGATCATGCGCTTGGAGGTTTGCGTGCGCTCGGCGATGGCATCGACGCGGGCGCCCGCCAGGCCTTGCAGGACGAACTCGGTGATAGCCGCCTGGAGAATATTCTCACGGGTCTTTTCAGGGTTGTTCTTGCGCGATTTGCGCGGCGCCGCAGCAGGCTCGACGCCAGGATCTTGAATTATTGTCATGGGGCGCTCGTGGCCGACGTGAATCAGCTCCAATTATGAAGTCCGTGGCCGGGGTAAGGGAAGCCTGCGGGCGTCTGAATCAGACGTTACCCCACAGGCGCTCACTGCAGCTTAAAGTTTGGCGTGGCGCACACCACCGGCCCGGGCCTTGGCCATGGCCGCCAGGCGCACCGCCACGTTTGCCGCCCCGTAGCCGGCATAATCGCCGCGCCGCTGGATGATTTCGAAGAAGAAACGATCTTCGAATGGCTCGGTGTACACGTGAAACAGCTCGCCGCCATTGGCGTCACGATCGTAAAGCACGTTGTAGTAGGCCAGTTCGCTGAGGAATTCGTCATCGAAATCGAAGCGCGCGGCGAGGTCGTCGTAGTAGTTGAGCGGGATGTCGAGCAGGGCCACGCCCGACTCCTTGGCCTTGCTGACGGCAGCGAAGATGTCGTCGCAATCGAAGGCGATGTGGTGCACGCCCGAACCGCGGTAGGTCGACAGCGCATGGGAGATCGCCGTGTTGCGGTTTTCCGAGACGTTCAGCGGCAGGCGGATGGTGCTGCAGCGGCTGCGGATCGCGCGGCTTTTGACCAGGCCGTAAGGGTCGGGCAGGACCACTTCGTCGTCTGCCTTGAAGTCCAGCAGGCTCTTGTAGAACAGCACCCAGGTGTCGAGGCTGTCCGGCGGCAAGGCCATGGCCATGTGGTCGATGCGCTTGAGGCCGACGGTGCTCGGCGGCAGCGGCTTGATGGCGAAATCGGTGTCATAGATGGTCCGGCCATCGGCGTCCTGATCGACCAGATAGATCAGGCTGCCATCCGGGGCGCGGACGGCCGCCAGGTGACGCTCGTTGGGGCCGACCAGGCCGCGATACGGCTGGCCGCGGTAGTCGATGGCGCGCTGCAGGGCGCTGGCGCTGTCCTTGACCCGGATCGCCGTGGCACAGAGCGACGGGCCGTGGGACTCGAAGAAGCTGTGGGCAAAGGAGTACGGCTCGGAGTTGAGGATCAGGTTGATATCGCCCTGGCGATACAACTCCACCGCCTTGGAGCGGTGCTCGCCGACCTGGGTAAAGCCCAGCCGTTGAAGCCAGTGACCGAGCTTGGCGCCGAGGGCTTCGTCGACCGCGAACTCGAGGAATTCGACGCCGTCGTAGGTGCTGGCCTCGGGCGGCGAGAAGAGGATATCGATGTTCGGTACCGGCTCGGCTTCCTGCTCCAGCACCTTGCGGGTTTTCTCTTCGAGGTACAGCAGCGAACGCAGGCCGTCGGCGGCATTGGCGCGCGGCGGTGCGGCGCGGAAACCGTCATTGAAGAT
Source organism: Pseudomonas sp. GW821-FHT01A09 (assembly GCF_058986725.1). Taxonomy (NCBI): domain Bacteria; kingdom Pseudomonadati; phylum Pseudomonadota; class Gammaproteobacteria; order Pseudomonadales; family Pseudomonadaceae; genus Pseudomonas; species Pseudomonas sp. GW821-FHT01A09. The sequence goes on along the minus strand of NZ_JBYSWB010000011.1, from coordinate 40,697 downwards.
CTCCAGCGACAGCGGGCCGGTGTAACCGGACTTGATGATCGGCGCCAGGAAGTTGGCCAGATCGAACTCGCCCTGCCCCGGGAAACAGCGGAAGTGGCGACTCCACTCCAGCACGTCCATGGCCAGGATCGGCGCGTCGGCCATTTGCACGAAGAAGATCTTGTCGCCGGGAATATTGGCGATGGCGCTCGGGTCGCCCTTGAGCGACAGGGTGTGGAAGCTGTCGAGCAACACGCCCAGGCTCGGGTGATCGGCCTGCCGGACGATGTCCCAGACTTGCTGATAGGTATTGACGTGGCGGCCCCAGGCCAGCGCCTCGTAGCCGATGCGCAGGTTGCGAGCGCCGGCGCGCTCGGCCAGCAGGCGCAAGTCGTCGACCAGAATCTGCTGATCGCCCACGGAGTCGGCGGACGCGTTGCTGCACACCAGCACCAGGTCGGTGCCCAGTTCCTGCATCAGATCGAACTTGCGCTCGGCCCGCTCCAGATTGCGCGCCAGCTTGTCGCGGCGGCAGCCTTCGAAATCGCGAAAGGGTTGGAACAGCGTGATTTCGATGCCCAGATCGGCGCACATCTGCCGGACTTCACGCGGGCTGCCATCGTAATACAGCAGGTCGTTTTCGAAGATCTCGACACCATCGAAACCCGCAGCCGCGATAGCTTCGAGTTTTTCCGGCAGGGTACCGCTCAAGGAGACGGTGGCAATCGAACGGTGCATGTTTCCACTCCAAATGGCGGCTGAAACGGCCTTGCTGAAGGCTCTGTTTCCACTGCGCGCCAGGTTTCGGACACGCCGGCCCGCGGGTTGAACGTGCGGACCGATCTTGGGCGAGAATTCTGTTGGTGCCGATTCTATATCGCAATTGAGTGCGTACGAACCGGTTAGTTTTGTGTGCGATAATCGGCCAGACCACCGCGTTGTTAATTGACGATACCTTTGATGATCAGCACCATCCACCCCCTTAGTGAAGCCCTTCCCGGTGGTAAACGCCAGCGCGGGCCTCAGGTTACTCCTACTCAGTGCATAGACCCTGAGAGTCGCCCATAAAAATTTCAACAAACGGTAAATACTCATGTCTGCGATAGCCCGTCAACTCGACAAGGCCGCGACGCCAGGTATCGGTGAAAAAATCCGCAGTGGCCTGGCAGTCGGTAAAACCCGCTGGGGCATGCTCGCCCTGGTGTTCTTCGCCACTACCCTGAACTACATCGACCGTGCCGCCCTGGGCGTCATGCAGCCCATTCTCGCCAAGGAGATGAGCTGGACGGCGATGGACTACGCCAACATCAACTTCTGGTTCCAGGTGGGATATGCCGTCGGCTTCCTGCTGCAAGGTCGGTTGATCGACAAGATCGGCGTCAAGCGCGTGTTCTTCTGCGCCGTGCTGCTGTGGAGCCTGGCCACCGGCGCCCACGGCCTCGCTACCTCGGCGGCGGGCTTCATGGTCTGCCGCTTCATCCTCGGCCTGACCGAAGCCGCCAACTACCCGGCCTGCGTGAAGACCACGCGGCTGTGGTTCCCGGCCGGCGAGCGGGCCATCGCCACCGGTATCTTCAATGCCGGCACCAACGTCGGCGCTCTGCTGACGCCGCTGATGCTGCCGTTGATCCTCAGCGTCTGGGGCTGGCAGGCGGCGTTCCTGTGCATCGCCTTCCTGGGGTTGTTCTGGGCGGTGACCTGGGGCCTGCGCTACTTCAACCCCGAAGATCACCCACGGCTCAGCGACACCGAGCGCGCCTATGTAATGGGCGAGCCCGAGCCCGATCAGCAGGGCGTGCCCTTCCACCGTATCCTGCGCATGCGCGGCACCTGGGCGTTCGCCGGGGCCTTCATGTGCACGGCGCCGGTGTTCTGGTTTTACCTGTACTGGCTGCCGCCGTTCCTCAACCAGCAATACAACCTGGGCATCAACGTGACCCAGATGGGCATCCCGCTGATCATCATTTATGTGGCGGCGGATTTCGGCAGCATCGGCGGCGGGATTCTCTCGTCGTGGCTGATCGGCCGCGGCATGCAACCGGTGACGGCGCGGCTGGTGTCGATGCTGGTGTTCGCCCTGACCATCATCAGCGTGATCTTCGCCGCCGGCGCCACCAGCCTGTGGGTGGCCGTGGCCGCCATCTCGGTGGCGATCGCCGCGCATCAGGCCTGGACCGCGAACATCTGGAGCGTGGTCATGGACTACACGCCCAAGCACATGATGAGCACGGTGTTCGGCTTTGGCAGCATGTGTGCGGCGGTGGGCGGGATGTTCATGACCCAGATCGTCGGCTATGTCCTGACCAAGACCAACAACAACTACGCGTTACTGTTCACGCTGATCCCGGTCATGTACTTCATTGCCCTGAGTTGGCTGTACCTGATGGCGCCACGTAAGGTGCCGGTGCTGGATCAGGCTTGACCACCGCCCTGGAGACTCGCCGCTGCACCCATGCAGCGGCGATACCGCTGGCGCAGATCACCGTAATGCCGATCTGCGCGGTCAGACTCGGCGTGTGATCGAAGATCAGATATCCCAGAATCCCCGCAAAGACGATCTGCGCATAACCGAAGGGCGCCAGCACCGCCGGTGGCGCATGGCGGAACGCCTGGGTCAGGAACAAGTGGGCGCTCATTCCGCAGCCGCCCAGCGCCAGCATCAACAGCCCGTGCCAGAACGTCGGCCATTGCCAGTAGAACGGCACGATGGCGCTCATCAGCAGCGTGTTGAAAATCCCCGCGAAAAAATTACTGGTGGTCGGGCTGTCGACCCGCGCCACCAGCCGGGTCAGCAACTGATAAATCGCGAAACACAGCGCCGAACAGAACGGCAGCACAATCGCCGGAGTGAACAGTTCGCCGCCCGGATGCACAATCACCATCACCCCGCAAAAACCCACCAGCACGGCAATCCACTGGCCGGTGCTGACGTGTTCCTTGAGCAGCGGCACCGACAGCGCCGTCACCAGCAAGGGCGCGAGAAAGTTGACCGCGGTCGCCTCCGCCAGCGGGATGTACTGCAGCGCCGTGACGAACAACATGCTCGTGGCGAGCAGGCACAGGGCCCGCACCACCTGCAGCACCGGGCGCTTGGTGCGCAACACGCGCAGGCCGGACTGCGGCAGGAAGATGCCCATCATCAACAGCGTGTGAATCAGGTAACGCACCCAGATCACCAGCATCACCGGGTAGAAGCCCGAGAGATACTTGGACAACACATCGTGACCGGCAAACAGCAGGGTTGCGGACAGCATCACCAGAATGCCCTTGAAAGGCTGGCTGGTGGCGGTCAACGACGTGTTGGATGGACTCATGGCGCTATAGACGTTCCAGTAGGTGGCGGGTGTGGTCGATGGCCATTTGCGCACGTTGCAGTGCGCTGACGCCTTGTTCCAGCAGGCGTTGCGTGGGGATCTCCAGGCTCAGCGGCAGCCTTGGCGGCAGCGCGCGCAGCAAGCCGATGAGGTCACAATCGCCCTCGCCGGGGAAGCGTCGCTCCTGCCGCGCCTGGCGCAGGATCTCGGCCATGTCGTCGGGCCTGGGGCCGATCACATCACATAACTGCGCGTAGCGCATGCGTGAGGGCGACAGGGAAGCGATCTGTTCGAGACGCGATCCCGAGCGATCGAAGTGAAAGGCGTCGATCAATACGCAGCCGTTTTCGCGCCCGGCGTTTTCCACCACACGCTGCGCCTCGCTGAAACTCTTGCAGTCGGTCCAGGGCATGAACTCCATGTGCGGATGGATGCCATAGGGCGCGGCCAGGTCGCAGAGCTCGGCGAAGCGCTCGGTCAGCCGTCGTTCGTCCGGGTCGTTGCCGGCGACCAGCACTTCGCTGGCGCCAAACTCGGCGCCGGCGGCCAGATGAATGTCGAAGTCGGCGACCCGGGTATCCGGCTTGAGACGCAGGATTTCGATGTCCAGCACCTTGATCCCGGTGTCACGCAGACGCGCCAGTGTCTGACGGCGCAGGTCGGCGCCACGCAGCAAGGGGTAATGGTGCTCTTCGGCAGTCGCCGGCTCGGTGCGCAGCCCGACATGGCTGTAACCGGCCCGCGCCGCGACCTCGACCATATCCGGCGGGGACAGCTCAAGGACGGTAAGCGCGGCGAGGGAGATGATGCGTTGGCTCATGGGGGTCCCGAACGGCGAGGTTTGTTTTTATTATTTAGAACCTAGTTCCAGTTGTTTCGCAATCACTGCAATCACAATTTTCCGCTAACCAAACATCTCCGACGCCGGACTGGCGTTCGCCAGCTCCGCCGTCGCCTCCAGCAGTGCGGTGGACAATTCGTGCATGCGCGCCTCCGGGAAGCGTGCGGTCGGCCCCGCCACGCTTAGCACGCCGACCACCTGGCCGCTGACGGGATGGCACACCGCCGCTGCCAGCGCCGACATGCCCACCGCCGAGCTCTCCACCACCCAAGCATAGCCACGCTCACGGGCCAGGCGCAGGCGCTCGAGCAGTTCGACATTGCTGCGCGGCGCCTGGGGGCCGAAATCCGCCGGGTTGGCGATGCCTTGGGCCTCGATGAGCGCCAGCGCCTGGGCGTCGCTCAGGTGCGCCAGCCAGGCGTGCCCGGACGCGGTGTAGAACAACGGCGCGTCGCGGCCCATGTCGGGGTCGTAGCGCAGGCCGGAGCGCGCCCCCTGGGACTTGGCGATCCAGGTCAGGTGGTCGCCTTCCACCACACCCAGGCGCACCAGCTCAGTGGTTTCCTGGGCCAGGCGATCGAGAATGGGCTGGACGATATCGGCGCCACTGTTGGCCAGGTAGCGGAAACCCAGGGCCACCAGTTTGGTCGACAGCTGATAACGGCTGTTGTCCGGGTTCTGCCGCACGTAACCCAGGCGGGTCAGCTCGGCGAGCATGCGATGAGTCGCGCTCTTGGGGATCTGCAACTGCTCGGCCAAGGCCTGCATCGGCAGGCCGCGCGAGTCGCCGGTCAGGCTTTCCAGCAGGCTCAGGGCACGTTCGATTTGACTACCAGCCATGGTTCAAAGGGGTCCGATTGATGAGGGATACGCCTGTGGCGAGGGGGCATGCCCCCGATTCGGAGTGTCAGTCACCAGAGTAATGACTGACGTACCTGATCGGGGGCAAGCCCCCTCGCTACAGGGGAGGTGTTCGATATTCGAACACTTGCGGCGATCCATCTCTTGGCGATGGACCACGCGCAACAATAGAATATGGAACTCGGTTCCACAATACTACAACATCCCCCGATCGAACCGAGTGCGAGGAGAAACCTTGATGTCTGCCCGCCCCGCGATACGCGCTACCGTCGATTGCGATGTGCTGGTGGTCGGCTCCGGCGCCGCCGGTCTGTCCGCCGCTGTGACCGCCGCCTGGCATGGCCAGAAAGTCATTCTGGTCGAGAAGGCCCCGGTGTTCGGCGGTGCCACTGCCTGGTCCGGTGGCTGGATGTGGGTGCCGCGCAATCCGCTGGCCCAGCGTGCCGGCATCATCGAAGACCCGGCCGCGCCGCGCAGCTATCTCGAACACGAACTCGGCGAGCGCTTCGATGCGGCGCGGGTCGATGCATTTCTGGAAGCGGCGCCGCATATGGTGTCGTTCTTCGAGCGCCATACCGCCTTGCAATTCGCCGATGGCAACGGTATCGCCGACATCCATGGCGATACGCCCGGGGCCGGCACTGGTGGCCGTTCGGTGATCGCCGCCCCTTACAGCGCCTATGCGCTGGGCAGCCTGCTCAAGCGCCTGCGCCGCACGATGCGCGAAACCTCGTTCCTGGGCATGCCGATCATGGCAGGCGCCGACCTCACCGCCTTCCTCACCCTGACCCGCTCATGGCGCTCGGCGCTGCATGTGAGCAAGCGCTTCACCCGACACCTGCTGGGCCTGGCCATCAAGGGCCGGGCGACCCACTTGGTCAATGGCGTGGCACTGGTAGCGCGGCTGGCCAAATCGGCTGAGGACCTGGGCGTGCTGTTGTGGGAATCGGCGCCGGTCACCGAACTGATTCACGAACAGGGCCGAGTTGCCGGCGCCCATATCGATACGGCCAAGGGGCCGGTCGCCATTCGCGCCAGCAAGGCCGTGGTGCTCGCCGCTGGCGGCTTCGGCAACGATATCGAACGGCGCAAGGCGCTGTTCCCGCGCACGCCCACCGGGCAGGAACATCTGGCGCTGCCGCCGCTGGAGGCCAATGGCGATGGCCTGCGGCTGGGCGAAAGCGTCGGCGCCCAGGTCGCCACCGACCTCGCCTCGCCCGTCGCCTGGTGCCCGGTCTCGGCGGTGCCCTACGGCGATGGCAGCGTCGGGCATTTCCCGCACATCATCGAGCGCGGCAAACCTGGGATCATCGGCGTGCTGGCCAACGGCAAGCGCTTCGTCAACGAAGCAGGCGGCTATTTCGACTACACCAAGGCCATGGTCGAGTCCGCGCCGGGCGACGAGGTCGCCTCGTGGCTGATCTGCAGCCAGCCGTTCCAGCGCCGTTATGGCCTGGGCATCTCGCGGCCCTTTCCCATTCCAGTGACGCCCTACGTGCGCTCCGGCTACCTGAAGACCGGCGCCACCATCACCGAGCTGGCCCACGCCTGCGGTATCGATGCCGAGGGCCTGAATGCCACCATCAGCGAATTCAACCGCCATGCCCGGCTGGGCGAAGACCCTGAATTCGGCCGTGGCAGCACTGCCTACAACCGCAAGCAGGGCGATGCGCTGCACGGCCCCAATCCCTGCGTCGCGCCAATCGAGCAAGGGCCGTTCTACGCGGTCAAGGTGCAGCCGGGCAGCTTTGGCACCTTCGCCGGACTCGAGACCAACGAGCATGCGCAGGTGCTGAATGCCAACGGCGAGCCCATCGCCGGCCTCTATGCGGCTGGCACGGACATGGCCAGCATCATGGGCGGCCACTATCCGGCGGGCGGCATCAACCTCGGCCCGGCCCTCACCTTCGGCTACATTGCAGCACGCCATATCGCCGGCATCCGCGCTTATGAATAGCGGGAGCCCATCAGCCACCCCAAGGAGATCGACGTGGAAAACATCACCAACAAGCTGAACCTGAACATGCCCAAACTGGGCCTCGGCACCTGGCCCATGCTCGGCGAGGAATGCACCGATGCAGTGGTGCAGGCGCTGGAACTTGGCTATCGGCACATCGATACCGCCGCCGGGTACAACAACGAAGCGGCGGTCGGCAAGGCGCTGGTGCAATCGCCGGTGGCCCGCGAGCTGATCCACGTGACCAGCAAGGTCTGGTGGGAAAAATTGCAACCGGCCGACATGCGCGCCTCCTTCGACGCCACTCTCAATGCGCTGCAAAGTGATTACGTCGACCTGTTCCTGATCCACTGGCCGAGCAAGGACTGGGACCTGGCCAAGACCATCGAGACGCTGGTGTCATTCAAGGAAGACGGCCGGGCGCGCAATATCGGCGTGGCCAACTTCCCCCTGCCGCTGTTGAAAAAAGTGGTCGAGGAGCTGAACGCCCCCCTGGCCGCTATTCAGGTGGAGTACCACGTCACCTTGGGGCAGAACCCGCTGCTCGACTACGCCCGTGAGCACGATATGGCGCTGACCGCGTATAGCCCGTTGGTGCGCAACAAGGTTTCGCAGATCAAGGAGCTGCAGCAGATCGCCGCCAAGCACGGCGTGCTGCCGACCCAGGTGGCATTGAAGTGGTTGCTGGATCAGGCCAACGTGGCGGCGATTCCCAAGGCTGCCAGCAAGGCCAACCAGCAGAGCAACCTGGATGCGTTGAAGGTGCAGTTGGATGATGAGGATCGGGCGCTGATTGCCGCGCTGCCGAAAGATCAGCGGCTGGTGAGCCCGGATTTCGCGCCGCAGTGGGATGCATGATCTGACCCTGTAGCGAGGGGGCTTGCCCCCGATCAGATTCGTCAGTCGCTACTTGAGTGCCTGACACACCGAATCGGGCGCAAGCACCCTCGCTACAGGTAGCCGTTCGATTAGAAATCGAAGAACACCGTTTCGCCTTCGCCTTGAATGCGAATATCGAAACGATACGCCAGCTTGCCGTCCACTTCGCAACGCTTGGCGATCAAGGTTTCACGACGTGCCGGTTGCTCGATCAGGTTGAGGATCGGGCACTTGCCGTTGGCGTCTGCTTCGTCATCGAAGTACAGGCGGGTCTGCAGGTGGATGTTGATCCCCCGCGCGAACAGGCTGACGTTGATGTGCGGCGCCATGGGGATACCGGCGCTGGTGGTGACCACGCCCGGCTTGATGGTGTTCAGCGTCCACTCGCCGGCATCGAAGGTAGTCGCGGTACGGCCAAAGCTGTTGAAGGCGTTTTCCTGGTTGTACTCGGGCTGGTAACGACCTTGATGGTCCGCCTGCCAGAACTCCAGGAAGGAATCGCGCACCAGATGGCCGTTGCCGTCGTAGACGTTGCCCAGCAGCAGGATGTGCTCCCCCGGCGCGTCTGGCTTGGCCAGGCGGTTCCACAGTTCCTGTTCGCGCGGCGGCAGGCCGGCGGCGGCCAGTGCCAGGCCGATGTGGACGTAGGGGCCGGCGGTCTGTGAAGGGGTTTCATTCAGCAATTGAATAGGCATGAGCGTTTCCCCCTCAGCGGTTTTCGAAGTGCGTCTTGCGCTGACCGCGCAGGACGATGTCAAAGCGATAGGCCAGGCAATCCATCGGATTGGCGTGGGCCATGTCGAGCTTGGCGATCAGGCTCTGTACCGCTTCAGGATTGGCGATCGACTTGACGATCGGGCACATCGGGATCAGCGGATCACCTTCGAAATACAGCTGGGTGATCAGACGCGTGGAGATCGACGGGCCGCTGATCGACACATGGATGTGCGCCGGGCGCCAATCGTTGGGGCCATTGCGCCATGGGTACGGACCCGGCTTGATGGTGCGGAAGTTGTAATAGCCTTCGCTGTCGGTGAGCATCCGGCCGACACCCCCGAAGTTGGGGTCGAGCGGCGCCAGGTAGCGGTCGTTCTTGTGGCGATAACGGCCGCCGGCGTTGGCCTGCCAGATCTCCACCAGCGTGTGCGGCAGCGGCTTGCCGTACTGGTCGCACACGCGGCCGGCCAGGATGATGCGCTCGCCGATGGGCAGGCCACCGTTATTGAAGTTGAGCAGCAGGTCATGGTCGTGCTCGCCGAACTTCAAATGCGAGAAGTCGGGGCCGGTGGACTCACTGGCAGTTTGTGGAATGCTGACCAAGGCCTGGCGCGGTGAACGCGGCACGGAGGTCTTGTAGTCGGGAGTCAGGGCTTTAGGGTGCCAATTACGGTCACGGATAATGAAGCGACTGGTGTCTTGATCAGACATGTCGATCTCCTGTTATTTGATTTATTGAGAGCTTTTGCTGTCATACAAAGCCCACGGTCAGGCTTGGTACTAGTCTCAGGGAAAACATCCTGGGCCGATACTGAAAATAACCCTCGCATTCATAACCAATTGGTTATGAATCATCTGAAATAAAAGGATCTTTCCATGCTCTGGAAAAAAGGCCGGCGCAGCGACAACGTGGTGGACGAGCGCGGTGATGACAGCGGTGGCGGCGGGGGCGGTATTCGCCTGGGCGGCAAGGGCCTGAGCCTGGGCGCTGTGGTGTTGATCGTCGGTTTCGGCCTGCTGACCGGGCAGGACCCGATGCAGATCCTCGGCCAGCTCACCGGGCAGATGACCCAGCAGCAAAGCGCGCCCGCACCGCAAACGCGCCGAGCACCGCCGGCCAACGACCAGCAGGCTGAATTCGTGCGCTCGATCCTCGGCGATACCGAAGACACCTGGCAGGCGATCTTCCAGCAGGCCGGCAAGCAGTATCGCGACCCCAAGCTGGTGCTGTTCAGCGGGCGGGTCAACTCCGCGTGCGGGCTGGCCAGTTCGGCCACCGGGCCGTTCTACTGCCCGGCCGATCAGCAGGTGTACCTGGACATGTCGTTTTTTGACGAGATGTCCCGGCGGTTCTCGGCCTCGGGTGATTTCGCTCAGGCTTATGTGATCGCCCACGAGGTCGGGCATCACGTGCAGACCTTGCTCGGGGTGTCCGCCCAGGTCGATGCGGCGCGTCAGCGCGGGCAACGGATGGAAGGCGATGGCGGCTTGCTGGTGCGCCAGGAACTGCAGGCCGACTGCCTGGCCGGAGTCTGGGCCTTCCATGCGCAACAGCGCCTGAACTGGCTGGAACCGGGGGATATAGAAGAAGCGCTGAATGCCGCCAATGCGATCGGTGACGATCGCTTGCAGCAGCAGGGTCAAGGGCGTGTGGTGCCGGACTCGTTCACCCATGGCACTTCGGCGCAGCGGGTGCGCTGGTTCAAGGCCGGGTTCGCGCAAGGGCAGATCGGGCAGTGCGATACGTTCAAGGCGCGGAGTTTGTAGGCATCACCGCAGACTCGTTGTAGCGGGGGGGCTTGCCCCCGAAACCATCCGGCTCGCCGATCTGCGTCGCCTTGCAAATTTTCGGGGGCGAGCCCCCTCGCTACACAGCGCAATCAGAACGTCGCCTTGACCTGCAACCCCACCAGCAGCGCATTGCCCTGATTGGTGCCATAGAAAGCCCCCGGCTCGATCACATATTGCACATCCGGACGCACCAGCAGCCAAGGCGTGATCTGCGCGCCGTAGCTGGCTTCGAGCAGTTGCTCACCGCTGTCGAGGTTGTCGATGTTGTCGGCGGCGGCCAGGTCGGCGGCTTGCTGCTCCTGCACGTCGCGGGTCCGCGAGTTCAGCACCGCGCGGCCGTAGGCGAAGCCCAGAGTGTCGTGCTCGCGGTTGGCGAAGGTCTTGTGCAACACCACACCGGCCGAGTACCAGTGGCTGAACGGCGACGTCGCCTTGTCGGTCTGAGTCGCCTGGGCGAAGACGTGCAGGTTGCGCGCAGCATCGCCACTATCGCGCCACAGGGTCTGGTCGGCCAACACATAGGCACCGCTGCGGCCGCTGTTTTCGTGGCTGCTGCCAATGCGCTTGGTGTCCGAGGTGTCGTAGTACCAGCCGAATTTGTATTGGCCTTCCAGACCGCCGCGGTAGGTGTAAACCGCTTCGATCGGCAGGATGTTGCCGGTGGCGCCGTAGGATTTCATCGTCCAGGCGTAGCGTGATTCGCTATTGCTGGCGGCATCGACCTGGAAAATCGCGGCCTGCACCATCCACTCCGGCGTCAGCTGATACTTCAGCTCCGCACCCCAGTGGGCGTTCGGGTAGTTGCCCCAGCCACTGCCACCGGACATCGACAAGGGGTGCGCGCAGAAGCCGGCGCTGACGAAGCTGGTCAAGATGCCCATGCCGCCGAAATCATTGCCCATGGCCATGTACCCGACTTTGGCCTCCAGGTCGGGCGTGAACAGCGAACGGGCGTAGCTCAACTCGGTCATGCGTGTGTAGTTGTAGCCGGCGGTTTCCTGGACAGCCAGACGGTTGCCCACCAAGTCGTCGGAGGCGCTGTTGCCGCGTCGGTCATTGATGGTCACCTGCACCACGCCGGCATTCGGCGTATCCAGCAACTTGCTCAGATCAAACCGCGCGCCCATGCGAATCTGCTGGGCGTAGCGGGTGCTGCGCTTGATACCGCCGTGCAGGTTGTTGAAGGTTTCCGAGACGTAGTCGGCGCTGAGCTTGACGCCCTCGTCCTCAAGCTTCTGACGCTCGCCGCCCCAGTCACCGGTCATGTAGGGCCGGGTATACAGGTCGTCATCGGCGGCGGATGCTCCCGGGCTGATCAACAACGCGCTCAGGGACAGGCCGGCGACCAGGCTGGAGGTCATCAGGGAACGAGGGGCGAAAGTGGGCATAGGTCTCTTCAGGCAGATCGTGTGACAAGCCGTCGCAGGGGCGGCTCCGGTGCGCGGCATGATAGAGACACGAGGGGGCGAGATTAAGCGCTGGAAGTGAAAATGATTATTGCCGAAACATGACGGAATGTTCGGACTGGTTAATTTATTTACATGCGCGAATGCGATGCGTAGCGAGGGGGCTTGCCCCCGAAAAATATCAGCAGGCAACGCTGCATTGACTGACATGCCGCTATCGGGGGCAAGCCCCCCCGCTACACTGTTGAGGCGGATTTTTCGGGTCAGATCAACCGTGCCAGCGCATGGCAATCTTCGGCATGCCAGTCGGTCAGTTCCGGCCAGGGATTTTCCGCCACGTTGACCAGCACCGTGCGCGCGCCGGCCGCGCGGCCGCAGTCCAGGTCGAAGCGGTAATCACCCACCATCACCATCTCGCTCGGCTCCACGCCCCAACGATTGGCCAGTTGCAGCAAGCCATCGGGATCAGGCTTGGGCAGCGCCTCGTCACGGCCGATGATATCGACCACCGGGAAGCACTCGTCCAGGCCGATCGCCGCCAAGGTGATGTGCGCCAGCTCCCGCGCGTTGCGGGTCAGAATGCCCAGCCGGCAACCCCGGGCGGCCAGCTCGCGCACCAGCGCCACAGCGCCTTCGGCCGGCTGCGAGGCCACCGCCAGCTCGCGTTCGTGCTCCAGCAGCCAGGCATGCTTGGCGCGCCCCTCTTCGGCGGGCAATGCGGCCAGGTGCGTGAGAATGTCGTCCTCGGCCGGGATCGCCAGGGCCTGGCGAATGGCCGCGAAGTCATGCACCGCGATCGTCAGGGTGCCGTCCATGTCGAACACCCAGTGACGTACATCGCTCAGGCTCATGACCAATCCTCGCGATGACGAATCAAGCCTTCCTGCGCCGAAGACGCCACCAATTGCCCCGATTGGTTATAGATGCTGCCGCGAGCGAAACCGCGACCGTTGCCGGCCCAGGGGCTGTCCATGGCGTACAGCAGCCACTCGTCCGCGCGCAACGGGCCGTGGAACCACAGCGCGTGATCGAGGCTGGCGAGCTGCATGTCGCGATGCCACACCGACTTGCCGTGGGGCAGCAAGGAGGTGGTCAACAGGTTGAAATCCGAGGCGTAGGCGAGGATGTATTTGTGCAGCGCGAGGGTGTCCGGCAAGGCTCCATCGGCGCGGAACCACACATATTTGAGCGGATCGCCGGGCTTGGGGTTGTAAGGGTCGCGCTCGGTGACCGGACGCACCTCGATGGGCTTGGCACACAGGAGCTTTTCGCGCATGTGCTCGGGGATCAGGTGCGCGGCCTGATGCATGATGTCGAGCTCGGTGGGCAGGTTGTCCGGGCCCACCACCTCAGGCATCTGCGCCTGGTGGTTGAAGCCTTCTTCGGCGCTCTGGAACGACGCCGAGCAGAAGAAAATCGGCTTGCCCTTCTGCACCGCCGTGACCCGACGGGTGCTGAAACTGCCGCCATCGCGGACCTTGTCGGTCATGTACACCACCGGCAGCGAAGCGTCGCCGGGGCGCAGGAAGTAGCCGTGCAACGAATGCACCTGGCGCTCGGGATCGACCGTCTGGGTTGCCGCCGACAGCGACTGGCCCAACACCTGACCGCCGAACAGCTGGCGGAACCCCAGGTCCTGACTGCGACCGCGGAAGATGTTTTCTTCAACTGGTTCCAGCGACAGCAGGTCGACCAGATCTTCCAGCACATGGCTCATGTATCACTCCAACAGCGAATTCAAGGGGAAATCATACAGTCCCAACGGTGCCCTGTGGGAGTGCTCAGAGCGTTGCCCGCCACTGCTCGCGGGTGATGCGATACAAGCGGTGACGCTGCAGCGGGTGCCCCACGGCCAGCGCCGGGTGGTCGAAATCGTCCTGGGCATCGCGGCTCATGCCGATGGCCTGCATGACTTTCTCCGAGGGCACATTGAGTTCGGCGGTAAAGGCGACCACCTCTTCGAGCTCCAACTTGCCAAAACCACAGCGCAACGCAGTCCAGGCCGCCTCGCTGGCGAAGCCCAGGCCCCAATGGTCATGGGCCAGACGCCAGCCGATCTCCACCGCCGGGCTGAAATGCGCGTCGAAGGCCACCGTGCTGAGCCCGGTGAAACCGATGAAGTCCCCGGTATCCTTGCGCTCCAGCGCCCACAAGCCGAAACCGAATTCGGCAAAATGCCCGCGGATGCGACCGATCACGCCCGCGCTTTCGAGGCGGCTGAGCGTGTCCGGGAAATACTTCATCACTCGTTCGTCCGCGCACATGTCGGCAAAGGCATCCAGATCCGCATCGCGCCACTGCCGCATCAGCAGGCGCGCGCTTTCGAGCTCGGTAATTGCCATCGTCCCCTTCCTGTGGTGCCTGGTTGATCCGATCGGGGCTGGCAGCGGGCGGCATGCTGCTGGCAAGATGGCTCACCCTTGCCAATCGACGCGCCCATGCACTTGCCCCTGATTTACCACGAAGACTACAGCCCGGACTTCCCGCCCGATCACCGTTTTCCCATGGACAAGTTTCGTTTGTTGCACGATCACCTGATCGCCACGGGCGTGACCCGCGATGAGGATTTGCTGCGCCCAGAGCTGTGCCCGGCCGACGTCCTCGCCCTCGCCCACGCGCCTGAGTATATAGAGCGATACATGAGCGGCGAGTTGTCCCGCGAAGACCAGCGGCGCCTGGGCTTGCCCTGGAGCGAAGCGCTGGCACGACGAACGGTACGCGCCGTGGGCGGCTCGCTGCTCACCGCCGAGCAGGCGCTGAGCCATGGCATGGCCTGTCACCTGGCAGGCGGCACCCACCACGCGCACTACGATTACCCGGCGGGCTTCTGCATTTTCAATGACCTGGCGGTGATCAGTCGCTACCTGCTGGCAGCGGGCAAGGTGTCCAGCGTGCTGATTTTTGATTGCGACGTGCACCAGGGCGACGGTACTGCACGGATTCTGGCCGATACCCCCGAGGCCATCACCGTGTCGCTGCACTGCGAAAAAAACTTCCCCGCGCGCAAGGCCCACAGTGACTGGGACATTCCGTTGGCCATGGGCATGGGCGACCGCGAGTACCTGCAAGTGGTGGATGACGCCCTCAATTACCTGTTGCCGCTGTATCAGCCGGACCTGGTGCTATACGACGCCGGCGTCGATGTACACAAGGATGACGCCCTGGGCTATCTGAAACTGACCGACGCAGGGGTGGCCGCTCGCGACGAACGGGTGCTGCGCCACTGCCTGGATCGGGACATCCCGGTGATGGGCGTGATCGGCGGCGGCTATAGCAAGGACCGTGAAGCCCTGGCCCGACGCCACGGCATTCTCCATCACACGGCAAAAAGCGTCTGGGAAAACAATTAGTTACTCACATTGGCTGTGGAGCGGCCTGTGGATAACCTGAGCGCAAGGCCGTTACGCCCAGGCGCAGCAAGGCCGGCAAGCCGCTGTACGTTTTTTGTACAGCTACCCACCGACCTAGGCTGAGGTAGAATGCCCGGCTATTTCAGCCGATAGCTCTGCGCCATGACTTGCGATCTACCCTCCTCCCGCGTCGCCATCATCGGCGGCGGCCCTGCCGGCCTGATGGCCGCTGAAGTCCTCAGCCAGGCCGGAGTGCCCGTGGATCTGTACGACGGCATGCCTTCGGTGGGGCGCAAATTCCTGCTGGCGGGTGTGGGTGGCATGAACATCACCCATTCCGAAGGCTTTTCGGCGTTCGCCGGCCGCTATGGCGCCCAAGCGGATTGGGTCGCGTCGTGGCTGCGGGACTTCGATGCCGACGCGGTGCAGGCCTGGATCCACAGCCTGGGCATCGAAACCTTCGTCGGCACCTCCGGGCGGGTCTTCCCCACCGACATGAAAGCCGCGCCTTTGCTGCGTGCCTGGCTCAAGCGCCTGCGCGATGCCGGGGTGGTTATCCACACCCGCCATCGCTGGCAGGGCTGGTCCGTCGAGGGCGCGCTGCGGATCAGTTATCCACAGGGCGAATTGGCCCTGCGCCCACGCGCCGTGCTGTTGGCCCTGGGTGGCGGCAGTTGGGCACGACTCGGCTCCGACGGCGCCTGGCTGCCACTGCTGCAGGCCCGAGGCGTTGACGCTGCGCCCTTGCAAGCAGCCAACTGCGGCTTCGATGTAGCGGCCTGGACGCCGCTGCTTGTGGACAAGTTCGCAGGAGCGCCGCTGAAGAACGTCGCCATTGGCCTGGCGGGCGATGCAATGCGCCTGGGTGAATGCGTGATTACCGCGACGGGTATCGAAGGCAGCCTGATCTATGCGCTGTCGGCGGGGATTCGTGAGGCGATCAATCGTGATGGCGCGGCGACGGTGCATATCGATCTGCTGCCGAGCATGGCTGTGGATAAAGTCGCCAGCCTGCTGGCCAGGCCCCGGGGCGCGAACTCCATGGCCAAGCATCTGCATCGGCAGGTGCATATCGATGGGGTGAAGGCGGCCTTGCTGCGGGAGTTGACCAGCAAAGACAGCTTTGCCGATCCACAGGCGCTGGCACGGGCGCTCAAGGCGCTGCCGTTGACGCTGTTGAAACCGCGACCGATGGATGAGGCGATCAGCACGGCGGGTGGGGTGATGGCGGCTGGGCTGGATGAAGGGTTGATGCTCAAGGCCCTGCCGGGGGTGTTCTGCGCGGGGGAGATGCTGGATTGGGAAGCGCCGACTGGGGGGTATTTGCTGACCGCGTGTTTCGCCAGTGGCCGGCGGGCTGCGCGGGGAGTGCTGGATTGGCTGCAACGCTGAATGGCAGGTTTGAATTTCTGAACACAATCTCTGCCGTGGTGAGGAGATACCTCCGATAAGGTGGATCCTATCCGCATCGGTATCTGGCGCCTCAAACCAGGAGCAGGCCTCGCGGGAAACGTCAGAGTTTGGCGGTTACGCTGAGACCTTCTCCACACGGGCTATCCCAATCCGTACGCGTCACGTTCTAACGTTTCTTCCCCATCTGCAGCCGTGAGTCTTGCAATTGGCGACCTATCTCATCGACGCTCGCGACTGAATCCAAGTCTTCTTCCAGCCCGAAGACCTTCAGAACAGCCAAGTACGCTCCAATTCCGACCCCCGCCCCTCCGCGCTCCAACGCACGCAGCGTAGGTACAGAGAGTCCTGCCTCGCGGGCCGCTCGCTCCGCAGTGAGCTCTCGACGTTTGCGTGCAAGTCTCAGCCGAGACCCTAGCGAGACCAGCTGAAGGTTAGTTGAGCAGTCAGTCGATGCAGTCATATTTGCGCTCCAGTCTTGAAATAGTATTTTCGGAAACGCCCAATTATAGAAACCAAATAGATCTTGAACAGATCATAACTAAAAAAGAGAAATTTCCTACAACGCTATGATTTTGATACAAGGTATGTACAAAAGAAAATTTTTAGTGGACACACCTAATCCAAGTGCTAACTTTAACACCGCACTCAAATGAAAAATCCACTCAAATGACTGCAAACCCGACCACAAAAAAAATACAAAAGAGAAGACAATGATGGCTATTGAAAAAGCACTATTGACGCATACGGACTTAACAAACGATGCATTTATAGCATCCATACACGCCGAAATGGACAGGCAATTCAAATACTATTCAGATCCCAATATATACCTTGCCAGCTCAACAGCAAGCCCATTAGCAGCATCAACTACCACTTGCTGCGCGACTGGAACATGCGATTGCGAATTTGACGACGCCTGTGGCTTCGGCTAAAAACTTAAAATTTGAGCCGCAGCTAATCCTGCGGCTCTTCAAAGGATGGAAACATGGAAATTTTGATTACTATGGATCACGTGGACATAAATCCCATTGAGCTCGCAGACCTATACTTTAAATGCAATTTCGGGAGCCGTGATGACATTGAGAAACACGTAGAAAAAATATTTTTTGGAAATGCTTTTAGTTTCTTCGCAATCTCTGTAAAAGACCGGAAACTTCTTGGAGCTGCTCGAATCCTCTCGGACGATATCATCACGAGCTACATCGCTGAGCTTTGCGTCTTAAGATCATACCGAGGTACAGGTTTGTCTCATAAGCTACTTGAGGCCGTGACTACTCGCTTTAATCACACCGCTATTTTTACCTGTGGCTTTACCGGCATGGAAACGCTGCTGAGCCAGCATGGGCTTAATAAGAAAAATAAATTATTGGCGCGCAGCAGGAAACCTTTCTTTGAAAAAAGAAGAACAATAACTCACTAAGCCATCTAACGGAGACAACACATGTACGCCCCGCCCTACATTTATGACTCGATGCTACGCATCAGTAGGTTTATTGAAGCGCACCCAACAGGAAAAACAAATGCCGACTCCTTTCTTTTTTCCTGTAAATCGAGTTTAGAAAAATCAGCGTTTTCTTATGTAAACTCTTCACATCTAAGATTCCACTTAGACGATCAATACAAAAATTTTATCAGGCGCAAATTATATCTACGCGCAGGGTTTTTCTGTGAACTTTACTCAAAAATAAATCGCACACTATACGACCTCGATGCACACGCTGACTACCACGTCACTTTTTTAGATGGGGATAGCCATAACAAAGGCCAACGCCCTATACTATTGCAATGCGAGAATGAAAAATTAGTCCTAAAAATCACCGACCCCAGAACAAGCCTGATTTACAACAGCATTCTTTATAAAATATACGCGCACCTTTGCATTCCATCGCCGAAAATAAAGATAACTTATGATCGCGACTATAGCTATCAGATCACACCCTACCTTCAAGCCCAGCCCACTCATACGGATGAACAAATTGAGAATTACGCCCGCTGCCTGGGAGCACATCTCGCCACTTCTTACCTTCTAAAAATGACGGATCTACATATTGAGAACGTAATAACCTCCGATGGATATCCACACATTGTTGACACCGAATGTATGCTTTATGACTATTACGATAGTCCGCCTCCAACGACAACTCGACTTGTAAATACCGGATTAATCTCTCCAAAAAAAACATTGTCCGGAATTTGCGGAGGTGATACCCCCGTATTAAAACTTGATTTAACATTAAGCACTGGTGGCTCTACTCGCTACATTAAAAATCAGGCAACCCCCACAAACAGAATTTCGGACGCATCAGGAAAAGTGGTCCCTATATCAAATTACAAAAAACTGATCACAGAATCCTTTTCACAAAGCTACGAATTTATCGCCAACACAAAAAATGAATTATTAGGCTCAATTAATCCATCTCTTATTAGTGGCGTGCGGACCCGCTTCCTAGTACGCACCACTGCACATTACAAGACTGTAGTAGACAGAATCTATAGCCCAAGCCAAAACTCTTCGCACGACTTGTATCTTAAATCAACACTAGCCGCTTTCAAGGCATCGGGGCATATCCCGAAAATCCTAGATCCCAAGCTAAGGAAGAAGGAAATAATGGATATATTAGCTGGCGATATACCATTTTTTTGGGCTTGCCCACAGGGTGGTAAAATAATGCACCGGACCGGCGAAGCTATGAATAGCACCACTATCCAACCTTTCAGATATCGACTCAAACAAGCAATATCTTCGCACTCGATGAAAGATCTCGAACACCTCTACAACCACCTAGAAACTTATTTATAACGGTACCTATATGTTTGATCAAAAGTTTACTAGAAAAATTTGTGAAGACATTCTCCGCGACTTTAACCATAACAATACACTCAAGATTTTGCTTGGCCTTGCAGTGATTATCGGTTCGGTAGTTTTTTCCGCGACCGCACCGCTGGCCATGGCACAGGTGATATCGAACATATCCAATCCGAGCTCACAGCCTCTATTTTATATTGCCGCTTTTATCGCATTGAAATTGGCGGGCAAATCATTAAACGATATACGGTGGCGACTGGTAAATCCGCTACTATACGAAGTTACCTACCAATACTGCTGCACCATTGTCAAACGTATCAATACGATCTACAAGGCCACCAATGGTTTCGCGGAAAGCGCGGCGCAAGTCTCAGAGCGCACAGCGATCCTGAGCAAGATGCATGTCGGGTCCATGTCAGCTTTGCATGGACTTTTTGTAGTCATATTACCGGCTGCTATAGAAACAACCGTCGTGCTCACCATCATCTATTTCTTTATAGGCCCCATATTTATCACTTATTTTTTGATCGCAGCAGTCGTCCTGTACATTGCTACTCATATTGGCCGAGAACGAGAGATTCAGCTCGGACGTTCTTCGTACAAATCTGACAATGATGTACTAATTTATTGCGGTGAAATCCTCGCCCACTCCAAACTTAGTCGCGAAATGAGTGCTGAATCTTATTTCAGCTCGCAACTAAATAAACTGATCCATACCTCCCTACAGCAACACCATCTGCTGTTCTCCCAAAAATATGTTCGCGCCACATATCTGTCGCTGGCGGTCTGCTTCGCATATGCGGCCGTTTTTGCCTGGGCGGGATGGTTGGTTGAGGAGAAGGCGATCGTGGCCAGTCAGTTATTTCTGCTGGTGATTTACTTGGACAGGGTCTTGGCGCCCATCACTGGAGCGTCGTCGGCCATCAACAATATCCAGCACGGTTTGATTTCCATTCGAGCGGGTTACGACCTGATGGATGATCTGATGGACAAATCCGGCGATGAGTCGTTCATGCATGTTTATGAGAGTTGGAGGCGAGTCTCGCTCAACGAGGGGACAACGTTCGAAGTACAAGCAGGTACCTTGCACATCGGCACAGGCAAACGTATCCGGCTGGTCGGCGCGTCGGGGGCGGGCAAATCCACCCTTCTGCGGCGGATATACAAGCACTTGATCGATGGCAATCAGGTAGAGCACCAAAGCATTCATTACTTGAGCGCACAGGTGGAATGGACCGAGGGCTCGGTGTTCGAAAATATCGCGCTGCAGCATCCGGATATCGGTACTGAGGACGTACAAAGGGCACTGGATCAATGGCGCTATGGCTTCGGCAATCGAGCGTTGGGGCTGGATAAGCCGATGGACGATCTGTCGGCGGGGGAGCGGCAGTGGGTGGCGATAGTGCGCAGTTTGTTGCGTAGGCCGAGGGTGTTGTTTCTGGATGAAGCGACCAATTCGCTGGACGTGCGGACCGAGCCGTTAGTGTGGAAGTACGTGCTGGCCAATATCAGCCCGCAGACGACGCTGTTCATCGTGACCCACCGGGCCGAGAGCCCGATTGTGGTGGATCATGAGGAGGTGATCGTTGCCACACACGCAAACTTGCCCCTGTAGCGAGGGGGCTTGCCCCCGATCGCGGTGGCCCAGACAGAACAAATGTCCCAGATACCCCGCAATCGGGGGCAAGCCCCCTCGCTACAGGTACATCGGGCCACCTGTCAGATCAAGGCTTGCGCTTGCGTGGGCCGGTGTTGAAGGCAGGAACCTTGCGCACTGGCTTGGCGGCGGGAACTGACTCAGGTGTATCCCCGCTATCCACCCACTTGCCCAGATTGCGCTTGCCGCCACTGACCTTGGGCTTTTTCGGTTTCTTCGGCTTTTTCAACACTTCGCCGCTGGCGCTGGTTTCCGGCACGCGATGATCGGGTTCGAAATCCGGCTCTTCCACTCGGCGCAGCGTCTGCCGCGTCAGCACTTCGATCGCCGCCAGCAACTGCACTTCATCGGCACACACCAGCGAGATGGCCTCGCCACTCAAGCCCGCGCGACCGGTACGACCGATACGGTGTACATAGTCCTCGGCCACGATTGGCAGGTCGAAGTTGACAACGGTCGGCAGCTCTTCGATATCCAGACCGCGGGCAGCGACGTCGGTCGCCACCAGAATCTGCACTTCGCTGGCCTTGAAGCGGTCCAGCGCGCGCTGACGGGTGGCCTGGGGCTTGTCGCCGTGAATGCCATCGGCGTTGATGCCCAGTCCCTGCAAGCGGTCCACCAGTTCATCGACGCCCTTGCGGGTCTTGGCGAACACCAGCACCTGCTTCCAGTGCTGCTGCTTGAGCAAGTGGATGAACAGCTCCGGCTTGCGCTTCTTATCCACCGTGACGACCCACTGTTTGACCGAGCTGGCCGCCACATTGCGCGGGCTGACTTCGATACTCACCGGGTTGTCGAGCGTCTGCCCGGCCATGGCCCGAATGGCGTCGGAGAAGGTCGCGGAAAACAGCAGCGTCTGGCGCTTTTTCGGCAGCGCCTTGTAGATGTCGCGCAGTTCTTCGGAGAAGCCGAGGTCGAGCATGCGATCGGCTTCGTCCAGTACCAGCGTCTGCAACTGCGAGAACTTGACGGCGTTCTGACGGAACAGGTCAAGCAGGCGGCCGGGCGTGGCCACCAGCAGGTCGACGCCCTTGCGCAGCTTCATCATCTGCGGGTTGATGCTGACCCCGCCGTACACCGCGTAAGTGCGCAGCGGCAGGTGTTCGGCGTATTCCGCGATATTGGCGTGGACCTGCTCGGCCAGCTCACGGGTCGGCACCAGGATCAGCGCGCGCACCGAGTTGGGGGCCACCACGGCGCCCTCCTGAGTCAGGCGCTGCAGCAGCGGCAAGGCGAAACCGGCGGTCTTGCCGGTGCCGGTCTGCGCCGCCGCCATCAGGTCGCGGCCGGCCAGCACCGCGGGTATCGCCTGCGCCTGCACGGGCGTCGGGGTCTGATAACCGAGGGTTTCGAGGGCGCGCAGCAGGGGTTCGATCAGGCCGAGGGAGGCGAATGTCATGGGGATACCGTCAGAAAATTCAGCAATGGCGCGCAGTTTACCTGTAAGGCTGCGGTTCGTGTGTCATGTGGTGTCAGTGAGGGCCTCTTCGCGGGCAAGCCTCGCTCCCACAGATGTACGGCTCGGGATCGGTTTGCACTGTAGGAGCAGGGCTTGCCCGCGAAGAGGCCGGCCGCCTTACGCAAAATCGCCAGCACCTACCTAACCGCGATGGCGCTGCAGCACCTCGGCGATCTTCGCCTTGGGGACTTTCTGCAGGGTGCAGAACAGATCGTGGCCGACGTTGTTCAGGCCGTGGGTCTGGCGCAGTTCAGTGGCCAGGTGTTGCAGCAGGTTGGCGGCCATCTCGGCATCGGCCATGGCCCGGTGCGCCTGGCCGGTGTGCGGCAGGTTGGCCCAGCGCGTCAGGGTACCGAGCTTGTGATCCGGGGCCGCCGGCAGCAAGCGCCGCGACAGCAACAGCGAGCAGGCGAAAGATTGCGCACGGCGGCGGCGCACCAGGCCCAGCTCGTAGTCCCAGAACTTCTGATCGAACGAGGCGTTGTGCGCCACCAGTGGCGTATCGCCGACGAACTCGGCGACTTCGTTCATCACTTGGGCTGCCGCCGGGGCCTTGCGCACCATGGCCGTGGAAATCCCGGTCAGGCCGGTGATGAACGCCGGAATCGGCACGCCCGCGTTCATCAGGCTCTGATAGCGCTCGACGATCTGCCCGCGCTCGAGCATCACCACCGCGATCTCGGTGGCGCGGCAGGATCCCGGCGACAGGCCGGTGGTTTCAAAGTCGATGACGGCTATACGGTCCACAACAGCTCCAACGTGATCAATTTCTCAACAGCAACGCGCCGTCGATCGGCACATAACGGCTGGCGGCGCGAATCAGCGAATTGGCGGTCAGCCCCGGCACGCCGTAGGCGACGGCGTTGACCCCATGCTTGCCGATGACGCGCTCGAGCAGCAGGTCGAAATCACCATCGCCCGAGGCCAGCACCACTTCGTCGACATGGGGCGCGGCGTCCATGATATCGATGGTGATGCCCACATCCCAGTCCCCTTTGGCGGAACCGTCGCTGCGCTGGATGTACGGCTTGAGCTTCACCACGAAGCCCAGGTTGCGCAGGATTTGCTGGAACTGCTGCTGCTTGCTGTCGCCGCGGTCGATGGCGTAGGCGTACGCCTCGACGATCTCGCCATGCTGGCTGATATCGGCCCACAGCGCGGCATAGTTGAAATGGCAGCCGTATGCCTGACGCACCGTGTAATAGAGGTTCTGTACATCGGCGAACACTGCGATTCTCTTCACCGCTCGTCCTCGTGAACTGACCGCTGGGGCGGGCACTGCAACGAATGCCCGAAAGAGGCGCCAGTATGCCAGCCCGAAGCGGGTTGCTGTGAATTCGCTGCGGGATATCGGGTGTTTTATCAGGTGCCCTTGATGGCCTCTTCGCGGGCACGCCTTGCTCCAACAGGCTCAACCCACTCTATGGGAGCAAGGCTTGCCCGCGAAGACGCCCGCATGCCTGACACCCATACCACAAAAAAAACCGGCCTCATTCAGAGGCCGGTCCTGTGCAGCGAGGCTATCGGTCAGACGAACGTATCGTCGTCATCCGCAAAAAAGCCGCTGCCGCCATCGTCGTAACCGCTGTCGGCGAAGCCGCCCGAGTCACTGTTGCCCCAGCTGTCGTTGTTGCTCAGGCGCTGCTGCTCATCGCCACCGCCGCCCCAGTCGTTGGACTGGGCAGGCGATTCCTGCAACACCTCGACGATTTCCTGAGGCTGGGAGTTGTGATGGAACAGGCTGCTGATGCCTTCAGCCAGCATCACGCCACCGGCCACGCCGGCCGCGGTCTGCAACGCGCCACGCATGAAACCGCCACCCGCAGGCGCGGCTGCCGGGGCTGGCTGGGCGTATTGCTGTTGTGGCGGTGGCGGCGCGGCATAACGTGGTGCCGGCTCACGCCAGCCGCCGTTCGATTGCTGCGGCGCGGCAGGCGCCGAATCGCGGGAGCCACTGCCGAAGATGCTCGACAGAAAACCACCACCGCCACTGCTCGGCGCCGGCGCGGCCTGAGCCTGAAGTTGCGCTTGCGCCTGGGCCAGATCGGCCTGCAGCTTTTTGTTCTGCTCATCGAGACGCTTGATAGCGGCTTCCTGCACCAGAATCGCCTGGGCCATGTAGTAGGCCACGTTCGGCTGGGCAGCCACGTGTTCCTTGATCCGCGCTAGCGCCAAGGCGTCCTGCGGGCCTGAGTCCTTTTCGGCTTGCTGCAACCGGGAAAACAGTCCATCGATCAGGGTTTGTTCATCGCTGTTCATGGCGACCTCGTCAGATTGCCGGAATTGATCCGACCGGGTTCAAGGTGAACCGGGTACGAAAGATTAATGGGGCGGCATCAACGCCGATTCAATAGCCCGGCCCCATGAAAGATTATTTACCGCACCGGTGTCAGCGGTTGGAGCGCTCCGGCGCATCGTCTAAAGTGTGCGATTGCTATTACCGTGAATACTTCGACCCATGAATCCACTCAGCGTTCTGCGCGACTCGCTTTACTTCTGCCAACGCAACCTGTGGGCGATTGCGCAACTGTGCCTGCCGTTGCTGGTGCTCGAATCCCTTGGCCGGCAACTGGTCGGGCACCTGGTCGGCCCGGATGGTTCGCCGGTGTTCGACGTGCTGGTCGGGCTGCTGTTCTATCCGCTGTACACCGGGGCGCTGATCCTGTTTCTCGATGCCCGCAGCAATGGCGACACTCCGCGCCACCGCGACCTGCTGGCGGTGGCACTGCGCATCTGGCCGCCTTACGCCCTGCTGGCCGCCATCAGCACCCTGCTGATCATGCTGGGTATGTCGATGTTCATCCTGCCGGGGCTGTGGATCATGACCAAACTGGCGTTTTCCGAGTACCTGCTGGTGCTGCACGGCCTGTCTCCCCTGGCGGCCATCAAGCAGAGCCTGGAACTGAGCCGCGGGCGGTTCTGGAAGATCATGGTGTGCATCCTGGCGGCGCTGATACCGCTGTGGCTGCTGGACGACGCCAGCGCCATGGTCTTCCCGGCCGGCCAGAACGCCCTTGTGGACCTGATCATCGACAGCCTCAACAGCTTCTTGCAACTGTTCACCAGCGTGGTGATGTTCCGCCTGTTCATGCTGGTCACCGAACCGGACCTCGACAACAGCGCCGCCTGATGCGCGGGTGGGCAGCGGCCCCCGGGCTCGGTTATGCTCGGGCGATGACCTTGACCGACCTGCCTCGCCCATGAGCCGACTGCTGCGCTACACCTCGATCCTGATCGCCCTGGTCATCCTGCTGGTATTTGTGGCCATACACGCGCTGAGCTGGCGACCGCCGGCCCGGCAGAACATCGCCGTGCAATGCCACAGCGGCGCGCCCGAGCTGGCCGCCGGCCAGGGCCTCAAGGTGATGACCTGGAACGTACAGTTTTTGGCGGGCAAGCGTTATGTGTTCTGGTACGAGCTGGCCGACGACCGCGGCCCCGATGACCGCGCCACCAGCGCCGACCTCGCCTATAACCTCGATGAAGTGTCCCGCGTCATCCGCGACGAGCAACCGGACCTGGTCCTGTTGCAGGCCGTGGACAAGGGGGCCAAGTCCAGTGATTACCAGGATCAACTGGCGTTGATCCGCGAACGCCTGGCCGATCTCTACCCCTGCTCCGCCCAGGCCTATGAGTGGAAGGCCGACTTCGACCCCAGCGCGCATATTCTGGGCAGCGTCGGACGCACCCTGGCGACCCTGAGCCGTTACCGCATCGAGCACGCCGAGCGTCTGCAACTGCCGCAACGCACCGAGGGCAATCCGCTCAAGTTGCCCTTCGCGCCTCAGCGTGCCCTGCTCAGCGCCTATCTGCCGATCCAGGGCGGTGGCCAGCTGGCGGTGCTCAATACCCGCCTCGATCACTACACCGCCAGCCATGACACGCAACTGCGCCAGCTCCAGGCCATCAGCCAGCAGCTCGACCAGTTGGAAGCCCATGGTGAAACCTGGCTGATCGGCGGCGATTTTGAACTGCTGCCGCTGGGCCAGCGCCAACGCCTCCCGGCGGATCAGCAACAACGTTATTCGGCGGACGCAGACCTGCACCTGCTGTGGGACAAGTACCCCATGGTCCCCAGCAATGCCGAAGTCGACAGCGTCGACCGCGCGCAATGGCTGACCCATTATCCCAACGGCCAGACCGGCGACAGCCCGGATCGGACGGTGGACTATCTGTTCCATAGCCCGCGGATCACGCGCCAGGAGGCCATGGTGCGGCAGGACGATACGCTGGAGATATCCGATCATCTGCCGGTCTTGGCGACCTTTAGCCTGCCGGCGCGCTAATCCCTGCCGCTGCCCTGTAGCGAGGGGGCTTGCCCCCGATAGACTGCATCAGACACCACGCTTGCGACTGACCCACCGTATCGGGAGCAAGCCCCCTCGCTACACGGTCCGACCGAAGCGCTCGACCATGAAGCGGATGAAACTGCGCAGCTTCGGTGAGCCCTGCCGATCCGGCAGGTACAGCACATGCAGCTGCCGCGCCGGCGCGCTGTACGCTGGCAACACCCGCTGCAAGCGGCCCGCGGCGATATCACCCGCGACCACCACCTGCGGCAACAGCGTGATGCCCATGCCCGCCACCGCCGCCTCGCGCAACGCCGGGCCGTTGTCCATCTGCACCCGCCCCTTGACCTGCACCCCATGCTCGCCATCCGGCCCGACCAGCCGCCACAGCGACAGCGCCGAGCGGGTCGCGTATTGATAGGTCAGGCAGTCGTGCTCCATCAATTGCGCGGGATGACTGGGCGCCGAATGTCGCTGCAGATACGCCGGTGCTGCGCAGAGCACCAGATCATGGGGCTGGAGCGCTTGAGCGATAAGGCCGGAGTCCGGCAGGTCGCCAATGCGTATCGCCGCCTCGAAGCCCTCCTCGAGCAAATCCACCAAACGGTCGGTAAAGCTGATCTCCAGCTCGACCTTGGGGTATTGCGCCAGGTATTCCTGGAGCGCGGGCATCAAGCGCTCGGCCCCGAACGCGTGTGGGATGGTCACCCGCAAACGCCCCTGCG
The DNA here is from genome assembly GCF_058986725.1 of Pseudomonas sp. GW821-FHT01A09. NCBI lineage: Bacteria > Pseudomonadati > Pseudomonadota > Gammaproteobacteria > Pseudomonadales > Pseudomonadaceae > Pseudomonas > Pseudomonas sp. GW821-FHT01A09. Next base: position 13,253 of record NZ_JBYSWB010000011.1, on the reverse strand, counting down.
GCTCGGCGCGGGCACTGGACGCCATGGTCTCGGAGGCCTCTACCAGACCGAGGATTTCCACGCAGCGATCGTAGTAATTGGCGCCAAACGCGGTGAGATGCTGCTGACGCGTGGTGCGATTGAGCAACTGCATGCCGACGTGCTCTTCCAGCGCGCGCAGGTGATTGCCAACCATGGTCGGCGTCAATCCGGCCTCATCGGCAGCGGCGGTCAAGCTGCCTTTGTCGACGGCGAGCACGAACAGCTGCATGGACTTGAGCAGGTTCATTGGCAAATTTTCCTTGAGAGTCCTGCAAGCTATAGCCCATTTATCAATTTTTCCAAAGCAATAGCATGGGTCCCACTTCCCTCCCATTGGAGAAACACCATGCAAAGCTATCGCTTCAACAGCCCCTCCCTCGACGGCCTGCGTCTGCGCGACGAGCCCATGCCCGTGCCGCAAAGAGGCGAATTGCTGCTGCGGGTCCATGCGGTGTCGCTGAACTACCGCGACCTGGCGCTGATCGACGGGCGCATCCTCAAACCAGCCATCGCCAACGGCATTCCCGTCAGCGATGCCTCGGCCGAAGTGGTCGAGGTGGGTGAGGATGTCGATGATTTCCGCCCCGGCGATCGGGTGGTCAGCCTGTTCCATCCCCGCTGGTTCGGCGGTCGCAAACGCGCGGAGCGGGCCATTGGCAGCTACGGCTACGATCGCGACGGCTGGCTGACCTCCTTCAAGGTAGTGTCCCGCGAGGCCGTGGTGCGCCTGCCGGATGGGCTGAGTCACGAGCAAGGCGCGACGCTGCCCTGCGCGGCGGTCACTGCGTGGAACTCGGTCAATGGCCAACTGCCGGTCGGCCCGGGGCAAACGGTGCTGACACTGGGCAGCGGCGGGGTGTCAGTGTTTGCGCTGCAATACGCCAAGGCCATGGGCGCGCGGGTGATCGCTACGACTTCGTCAGCGAGCAAGGCCGAACGGCTCAAGGCCCTCGGCGCCGATGAGGTGCTCAACTATCGCGATACGTCCGACTGGGGCGCCGCCGTGCGGGAATTGACCGGTGGCCAGGGCGTGGATCGGGTGGTCGAGGTCGGCGGGCCAGCCACCCTCAAGCAATCGCTGCGGGCAGTGAGCTTTCATGGCGAAGTGGTGCTGGTGGGCTTTCTTGGCGAGACCGGCGCGCCGCTGGATTACTTCGATCTGATGGGGGCGGGAGCGAGTTTGCGTTCGACCAATGTAGGCGATCGGTCTTTGCTGGAGGCTACCGTGCAGGCGACGGCGCAAGGGCAGATTGCGCCGGTGATCGATCAGGTGTTCGGTTTCGCCGAAGCGCGGGCGGCGTTCGAGCATCTGCGCAGTGGGGCGCATTTTGGCAAGGTGGTGATTCGGGTCGTGGATTGATTCACGCTTGTGGGTTCAACCCTGTGGCGAGGGGGCTTGCTCCCGATAGGTTGCATCAGCCATCACGCGTGCGACTGACCCACCGTATCGGGGGCAAGCCCCCTCGCTACATGGAACCTGGGGGCAGACGGTTATTTCCGGGGTTTGATGCGCGCCGTCGCTTCGGCCACCAACGGATCATCCGGCCAGTAATGCTTCGGATACCGCCCCTTCAAATCCTTCTTCACCTGTTCATAGGTGTTGGCCCAGAAACTCGCCAGATCCTGCGTCACCTGCACCGGCCGCCGCGCTGGGGACAGCAGATGCAACAGCACCGGCTGGCGGCCCTGGGCCACGCTCGGGGTCTGCGCCAGGCCGAACAGTTCCTGCAACCGCACCGCCAGCACCGGCGGCGTTTCGCTGTAATCCAGGCGCACCGAGGAGCCCGACGGCACTGGCAGTTGCTGCGGTGCGTACTCGTCGAGCCGTTGCGGCAGCGGCCAGGGCAGCAGATTGCGGATGATCGACGGCAGGTCCAGCTGGGCGAAATGGCTCAGGCGCGAGACTTTGCCCAGATAGGGCTGCAACCAGTGTTCCAGGCTCGCCAGCAGCGCGTCGTCGCTGACGTCCGGCCACTCGCTCGGCTTGCCCGCCGCGACATCCAGGCCGCGCAGCAGGCCCACCCGCGCCTGCCACTGGCGCAGCTCCGGCGTCCACGGCAGCAGCGCCAGGCCCTTGCGCCGCACCAGGCCGAGCAAGGCACGGGCGCGGGCGTCGGCGTCCAGACCGGTCAAGGGCTCGCGGCTGAGGATCAGCGCGCCGACCTTGCGCTGGCGCTCGGCGACCATCACCCCTTCGCGTTCGTCCCAGTCGAGTTGCTCGACGCTGCGCACCTGTTCGGCCAACACGTCATCGAACAACTGCGGATCGAAATCGCTGGCCAGGTAGATGCGCTCTTCGCGCTGGCCCTGGCGGCTGCCGAGGTCGGCGATGACGATCCATTCGTGCTTCATCAAGGCATCGGCCTCGCCGAACAGCGCGGCCCGGCCGTTGGCGAGGCGGTATTCGGCACCACCGGCGCGACGTTGATGGGCCACTCGATCCGGATAAGCCAACGCCAACAAGGCCCCCAGCCAGCGCGAGTGATCCGGATCGGTGACCGCTTGCGAGGCCGGCTGCTTCGGCAAATAACCTCGGTACTGTCGCGCCAACTGCTTGATCCGCTGCACGCCCCCCTGCGCCCCGCGAGCGGCGCGCTGTTCGCCGCTTAGCAACGCCAAACGGCTGTGCAGATCGGCACCTGCGCCGCGCAGAATGTCGCGCTCGCCGAGCATGGCGGCGACATCACACGCCAAGTCCGCCAGCCCCAGCGCCTGCCCACGCAACAGCAGATGCGCGATCCGCGGATGCGCGGGCAGTTGCGCCATGGCCTGGCCGTGCGGCGTCAGCGTCGTTTGACCCTGCTCCGCCACAGCACCGAGGCGCTGCAACAAGTCCCCGGCCTGTGCATAGGCGGCGGCCGGTGGCGCGTCCAGCCAGGCCAGTTGATCCGGCGTCACCCCCCAGCGCGCCAGCTGCAAGGCCAGCCCGGCCAGGTCCGCCTGCAGAATCTCGGCACTGCCGTACGCCGCCAGCTGCTCGTGCTGCGCCTCGGACCACAGGCGGTAACACACACCCGGCTCCAGACGCCCTGCCCGGCCCGCGCGCTGGGTCGCACTGGCGCGGGAAATGCGCTGAGTATCGAGCCGCGTCATGCCGCTGTTGGGGTCGAAACGCGGCACCCGCGCCAGACCGGCATCGATCACCACTCGTACGCCGTCGATGGTCAAACTGGTTTCAGCGATGTTGGTGGCCAGTACGACCTTGCGCTTGCCCGGCGGCGCCGGATCGATGGCCGCACGCTGCGCGTTCAGGTCCAGCTCACCATGCAGCGGGCAGATCAGCACGTCGTCCCGCCCGCTCAGGGCTTCACTCAGATTTTGCGCCACGCGGCGGATCTCGGCCTGCCCCGGCAGGAACACCAGCAGGCTGCCGGACTCGTCATTGAGGGCGTCGAGCACGGTGTTCTGCACCCTCGGTTCGATATATTCCCCGGGCGCGAACGGCTTGCCCCAACGGGTCACCACCGGGAACATCCGCCCCTCGCTGCGGATCACCGGCGCGTCATCGAGCATGGCTGATAGCCGCTCGCCTTCCAGGGTCGCGGACATCAGCAGAATCTTCAGCGGCGGGTCATCGCGCAGCAGCTCGCGGCCGTTCAGGCTCAAGGCCAGCGCCAGGTCGGCATCGAGGCTGCGTTCTTGGAGTTTGCTGATTTGACATGTTGTCAAAATCCTACTTAACCACTACCCTTTCTGGACTAAGACCGAAATCATGGACAAAAAAAACCGTGACAATCATCAAGAGCAAGGCCTACCTGCCTCACTACCCACTTCAAGCCATTGATGATGAGCTGGCGTGCAAGCTTTTGATGACCCCCACAAGATTCGATGCGTTGAGGGGGAATGCACTTCAGCTTTTCGACTGTCACTGCCACTGCCTAGGCGAGCACCTCAGCCTGTCAAACCTCGAAGCCCAAAAGCTAACGTGGCTAATCGAAAGCTTTCTTGGAAACCTTCATGTTGGCGACCTTACCCAACTTGCAGACGAGGTCGTCCGGATCCGCTCAATCACAGCGGCTGAAATGATTTCTGGTTTGATAGATCAGGTGCCCGGCCTGCAACCAGTGACTTGGTCGCGTGCCCGATTGGCTCACTTCGACCAGGTATGGCAAGAGAGTAAGCACAAGCTAGATCCGGAGGCCGTGTCCTTCTGGAGTGGTTGGATGGTCAGGGGTAAAAAGGGAAAATCGGTTTATCTCAAACTGACTGCGATGTATCACTCGCACGGGCCCGAGTTCACGAAGTCCTTCCACGAAGCGATCAGGCGCGACTCTATAAAGCGCGCCAAAGTCTCGAGCCATATGATTAACAAGCTCGCCATGTACATAGCTGAGCATAGCTTTCGTTTCCCCCCGGCAGCTTTCAAGTCCCCGGAAATCCTTGAAGAATTTTTCAGGGATTTTTTCTGGCACTACCAAGAGACTGAATATGAGCGTAATGAAAGCACAGGTCTTAATGCTCGCACCTTCAGAACTATGCGCAACCTGATCATCAGGTGTTTCCTCAAAACCGATGTATGGTCAGGTGAAGAAGACTCCATTCCTTTGCCTCCCGGAATCTCTCGGCGAGGTTCAGAGCTGAACATCAAGAAGAACAAACATGGCATTGAAATCAAAGACAAACTTCTGACAGAAGTACCGGTGCATGTCACGGACATACAGGCTATCGACCTCCTTTACGGAGACATTGGCAGTGATCTTTTGTGCGTCAAAAAATTGGGACTATCAGAGGCATTGAAAATCCGCAAAGCTCAAAAACTTCGGATTAGATACGCCCAGGACGGGATGATTCTAGAGCGAGTTGTCCGCAATCCCAGAAACGACTTCGACTTCGAAAACCTGGTCTTTGAAGATGTCTGCCGTACCTTCGAAGAAGAAGGAATGTGCACGACCGTTGACGCGCGTATTCGTTACGGATTCAGACTCCCAGCACTCGCACTAAAACTTGGCCTTCCCACGACCTACAGCATGCTGCCGTTTCAGTTATTACTAACTCTTTACCACCCGGAAATCACCACCACTTTTATGGATGACTTGGTGATCTGGGATGGCCCTGAAAGGGTTTCGTTCCTGAAGACTGATAAGGGATATGTACTGATTGGATTCAAGGATCGGCGTGGGAGTAAGAGTTCGGAGCAAAAAATTTTGCTGCATCCTAAGGCAGCTGCGCTCGTGCGTATGGTCGAACAGATCACAGAGCCACTTCGCCAGTATCTTAAAAAGCAGGGCGATCCGACATGGCAAAAGCTATTCTTGACCTGTGGGCATAGCTTCAACTATCCGATAACTGCCAACAGCAACATTCTGAATCGAACTGCGGTCGAGAAAGATACAGCAAAGCGGAATTTCTTCATTGAGCGGTTATCACCCCATACAGCGAAGAGGGGCGAGGACTTGGTGGAGTTTATTAAGAAGCTCTCGATTTCCAGAGTTCGCGCTCAGGCAGCGGTCGTCGATTACATTCAGAATCACAACTTATCGAGATTAGCCAGAAAGCTCGGCCACGCCCACCTGAGCCGAGACCTGCTGGACTCCTACCTGCCCACCGCGATCTACGATTTTTTCGTAACCCGGTACGTGCGCATATTCCAGAAGGGCATCATCTGCGAAGCCATGAAAGACAGTAAATACCTGCTTCGTGCTTCCAAATTTAACAAGCTCGAACAGCTTCATGAGTTTTTGAGTCGGTACACGCTCAAGGAGGTGCCCGACAGCCTCAAAACCAAGGAGGAAAATCTCTTGGAAAATGGCGAGGTAGTCGAGGTGGGTATAGCGGTATCATCTGAAAGCATGACCGCGCTTGTGTCGATCAGGGAAGCCATCACGCTGAGTAAGACGCCGCAAGCTGTTCGAGGACTGGCCAAATACTGGGCCGGGGTCTGCGACACAGTCGAAAAATACATCCTCAAAAGCCGCGACAATGTCCTACACGCACACTTGGAGTGCGCACTCAAGAACTGCAACCCCAGTGCCTACGAGAACATGATCCATGCAGTATCCTGAACACCTTGCCCATTTTGCCAGCCTGTTCAAGAAGCGCGAGATAGCACACTTCATGTCCGCACCTTGGCTTGTATCAAGCTTTCTGGAGCCCGTATGGAAATACAATTTTGGTTACAAGACTGACCAAGATCTCGACTGGCATGTCCACCTGTACGACGGTTCGTTATTAACAGATCCGCAGCACGTCAAACTCCTGCACTCATTGCAATGCTGGCTGATCGCCTCGACTGAAAGTGCGATAGGGCCTAGTTTCACCAATAGCTGGGCCTCACAGGCAGCCTCTTTCCGACGGACAATCACGGTTATCGATCATATCCTTCAAAGGGCTGAGGCATTACAGCTGGTAGAGCATGGCCTGAGCGCGCTTACCTATGACGAGATGTGCGACATCATTGAGCAGATCGGCACTAGCAGTTCCGTTGCCGAGAGTACCTACGACTGGGACAACCGCCTCACGGACTACTGCCTGTCCCTTTTGAAGACTACCAGCGAGGAAATCATTGATGAGTGCTTGGAGGAAACCCCTTCCCTCGCAGATATAACACCTCTTCAAATAGAGGAGAATACTCTGGAGATCCCTCTAGAGCTGATCCCGCGTGTACGAGCCGCACTTTATGTTAACAAGATGTATCATACAAATCCGAATGGTGGACTCAACGTAAACTCAAAACGAGTTAGCGCACTTCTTTACAAAGACACTTTAGCAGGAAAAAAGCGACTCAAGCCTCTACACAGCATATTAGGCTTTGTCTGGCGCGCAGACCGTTTTATTCGTGAGTTCGACAGCGTCCCAGTCACTAATGGCAACCCAGACCGCATGACCAAACGGGACTTGGTCTTATATCGTACTGCTTTTACCTTCTTGCAAAAGATCTCGACCCTCGACTTCAAGCTCCCCAGCAAACAAGATCTCAGAGATATTGCCACCTTTAAGGTTAACGGTGCGAAAATGGGACGTTTCAAAAACGTCCCTACCCCAATCATCTTCAAGGCGATCAAGGATGGGATTGAGTTCCACTTTGAACACGGCCCACAGCTTCTTAAAAGTTATGTGAACATCGCCAATTATTCCGTCAAACACAAGGTGAACATCACAGGCATCCCGGAGGAGACTATCCTCGCGCTCCTCGAACCCGCCATCGCTGATCTAGGGGTGCAGTACCTGGGCATTTCGACTCGCTCCAGCGGTAGGGATCCTGGCACTGAACTCAAAGAATCCAAGGAAGTTTACTTTGGCAAGCTACGGGGCAACGCAGGTCTACTGGAGCTTATCGGGGTTTACTACGGGGCCATCCAGTTGTTGGTTGGAGCAACCATGGCGAAGCGTGGCAGTGAGCTACGCAGCCTCGACCCGACCAACTGCCTCAGCGAGGACAAAAGCTGGCTGATCGCTCGCATCGCGAAGTCCAGTCGCGGCCTGAAAGGCCTAAGGGCTCAGAACGCGCGCCCCATCGATCCTCTCGCAGCAGAGATGGTTCAGACGCTGATCGACTTCCAAAAGGAGCTGGTCGAGATTGGCTTCATCGATCACTGTCTTCCCCTGTTCTCATCCCCTGGCGTCATCGGCACAAGCTCTTTGACACCCTGCGACGTTTACCTTTACTACAAGAACATTGACCTGTTCTGCGACTATTTCGAGGTCGAGCGTGACGGCCAAGGGCGGCGCTACTACATCCGTCAGCATCAGCTAAGGCGGTTCTTTGCCTTGGTTTTCCTGCACTGTGGCTACGGGGCGAACGCGGACATCCTCCAGTGGATGTTCGGGCACACTGACCCGGCGCACATCTGGAACTACATAACAGAGGAGCTGCCTGGCAAGGAGCTCCGAAACACCCTGGCACAGGCTCTAAGTGAGCATATGACCACGGGAGGCGCCACGCACTATACTGATGTGATTGACCAGATTGAGGATAAATTTGGGACTCGGAATGTGTCAGTAATGGATGCGGAAAAGCTTGCAGGATACTTTGATTTTCTTATGGAAACCGGACAGATGACCATGGAGCCTGTTTTCTTGGAGAGTGACACCGGGTTCCGGGTTGAAATACTTGTTGTTTTGAGGAAACAAGATGAATTGGGATGAAGTTAAAACTATTCAAACCGCGTCAATTGAGAACGCTAGAAAATTATTGCTAGCGGTAATCTCGACGCCATCAAAGTATCTCGACAATGCCGTGGTTAGAGAAGCACTTATTAGCCAAGCATCCTTTGCAAAGCTCGAATTACTGACCACGGTCGAGGGTGAAACGCTGAAAATATTGCCTCTAAGCCTCAACACATTTAAGCAAAGATCTGAGGAGCGACTACCAGGGGGGTTTGACGCTATAGATCGCCTGCGTAAAAATGCTGTATTGGCTATCAAAAAGGAAGAGGGAAAGCCGCTTCCGAAAAACAATAGAACGCGCGAAGCGCTCCTTAAGCAATTGGCGGAGGCTAATCTCAACCTGGACATACACAAACGCGCAAACCTAATACTCCTTCAAACATTGTCCGACGCTCGCAGCAAACTGGATGGTGTTGTTAGCGCTCCAGATGAAGTCACTCGCAAGATTCGTGCTGCGGAAATCTTGAAACGCATTACCGCGATTACCAGCCTGAACCCTGAAATGTATCAAATCCCATCAATACAAAAGGCACCGGTCGTATCGATCACGGCCAAGGGTAGGAAAAATGACTGACGGTTTTCTTGTGGAAACATTAGATCATGCAGATCTATTTCATAGATTTTCCTCGACTAAGGCTCGAAAGAAGTCATTCTATAAATTCCCCTACATCAAGTGGCCTGATAACTACCCGTGCCATATCGCAAACCTGTACCTACTTCATCTCTCCAGAAAGCATCAACAAATTTCCGCTGATGGCCGTAGACAGGACAGCAAAGGCGGGACGATAGGCCAGTATGCTAGCAATATCAGCCTGCTTATAAAATGCTGCTGGCAGCATGGTATTGACCCCTATCACATAACTGACAAATTCTATGAAGACTTCATTATCGAATTAATAGAAGAACCCCACCCGACACGTCCCGGCAAGCCGAAGAGGAAAGACGGAACCACAATAAACATTGGCAGGGAATGCTTAAAATTTCTTGCATGGATTGGGGATTTTCATGGTGACCCTAATTTCGTTTCAAGCAAAGGAACCATAAAACTAACCACAGAAGAAGTTATCCGTACGTTCAATAATCAAAATGTCGCGATACATACCACTTCACACCATGCGCACCCCTTACCCTTTCGCGAACACACACGCGGCCCAATCCCCCTTCACAACATCGATAGCATGGAACTGGCTGTTAACTCAGGAAGCGGGTCGGACTTCCTGAAGGCACGACACTTTGCCTTAATAACATTGCTTCAGCATACCGGCGCCCGTCGAGCAGAAATTGCGTCATTAACGTTATCGGCGTTACGAGATGCTCTACTCATGAAGTACCCAATGCTGAGGCTAGTGACGCTCAAGCGAGGGGAGGCCTTCATCCGCGAAGTCCCTGTCAACGCAATTGCTTTAAATGAGGTAAAGAAATACATTCACGAAAGACAGAAAATAATAAAAAAACACCCAGAGAATAACAACGATTACCTGTTCATCTCTCAGACAACTGGTCGCCCATTAGCTGTCGAGTCACTGACATCGACCATATTGCTAATAAGAAAGGCTGCTGGCATAGAAGAGCAGGCATGCGCTCACATGTTCCGTCACGCTTTTATCACAAACTTGTTCACGTTACTCATCGAACGACACAAATTTGAAAGCAAGGATGATTTCGAAGCGGCGCTGATTAGCGACAGAGAGTTCTTGCGTAAGGTAAGAGAGTGGACAGGCCATAAACGTATCGATTCTTTGAGGGACTACCTAACAAAAGTATTTGAGGGAGACAATGGCATAGGTGATGCCGCCGAAAGCGTACATAGGACTACTACCCTGGCACTTTACCAGAAGAAGTACGATGCTCTCTACAAAAAGTTCAAGCTCAAAAACATCACTCCGGATGAGTTCGTGCGCAAGAGTGACGAATTGATGGAACTGCGTGATCGCGAGCTAGCCAGGTATGACGCTAAGCCCAAATGACTGTTACCACAAAGGTGCGATTCGGCGATGGGGCGAGACTTCTAATGCCCCCATATGGGCGCATTAAGGGGCAAAAATGGCCTCAATGTCCCGTATCGGAGTCATTACGCTATACGTTTTGGGCTTCGCCCCTCCGGAGAGCGGCTCTCGTTTACCAAACCCCGGCTGCGCCCGGTTTTGGCACCCAGGACTTTTGTCCTCAAGCCTCTGGCCCATCCTGAGCCGGCGCGCTCCGCTTGCGGTTGTGCCTGATACCCGAGCAAGCTCCAAGACACTCCCCGCGAAGCAACCTGATGCGCCCCTCCCGCAGGCTATTGCAGAGTGAATTTGCCTGACCTATGATCAAGCCAGGCGGTGATGGTCGCCTGGCGCCTGTTTCGCGAAGCAATAGCCCATCGAAGATACACCCACTCGTTTTACATCGGCATGTCCCTACCAGGCGCTGCCCGGTGAACAGGCAATCGGTAACCAAAGCGTCGAATGGTTTTGGTGACACTGCTATGTCTGATTTTTCCCCTCTAAGCATTTTCAAATCGCGAGCCAAGCAGCATCGTCGCCAATGCGGCATGACGCTTTCTGCTGCTCAAGAAGCGCTTGCGCGTCAGGCAGGGTTCGAGGAGTACCACGAGCTCGTTGTCGTCGCCCAGCGAAGCCACACGGATCCGCGCTTGATGCTCGCCGTCTTCGGCGTGCGTGACTTCAAAGACGCGATCCACAAGGACGATGTTTTCTCTCAACTGGATCAAGAGCTAAAGCAGGTGCTTTCCCGCGCCATGGACGAAACCAACCTAGGTCAGTTTTCCATCAGCGACTGCCAGGTGCAATCGGCCTCCTACATCGAGGCGACTGGGGTGCTCACTCTGGGCATGTCGATCACCTACGAAGGGCAGCAGGATTCTGACCAAGTTTACTACGCCAGAGGACTCCTCCTCCAAGCGGCTATTCAACTAATTCGACGTGACGCCAAGTGGTCGCTCGGTAAAGACGGTGTTTCCATCGTCAGTAGCGATCCGGATATCACCGCCCACCGGCCCGCCCCCTTAACGAATGAGACCAGAAACATGTATCAGAAAGACCACTCCCCTCACGAAAAGCCAATCGAAAATCTAAACGAAGATGGGAAGCGTGTAAAAAACCCGAACGATATTACGGTCAATCAACACGTCATCCCCCAAAAGCACTTGAAACAGTGGTTAGGCGGTGAAGACCTGCTTACGATCATAGACAAATCGAGTGGCGAGCCGCTGAACCGCGCACCTAAGAACTCGTTTGTTGTTGCCCGTCTTTGGGATCAGCCTGCTGAGCAAGGCATGATCAAAACGAACGAGGACAATTATCAGCAACAACTGACGATATTCGCAGAAACCGGAAGCATCGCTCGCTCCCCCTGGATCACAGAATATTTCGTGATGCTGGCAGCACGGGCCTACTTTGCAGCCAAAGAAAGACCGCTTTACGACTCGATCATGGAGCCCCCGACTTGGGCACCGTCTCAGGCTGAGCTTGAGAAGGATGAGATTGAGCAGGTGCACGATACTGTCCGAATCCTCAGGGTAGCTGGAAACCCACATGCCGCAGCCCGCACGGTTGTGAGCATGGCACTCACATCGTTCTTCATCAGAGGCCGGGAGCTGATTAAGGACACTGTATGGGTGCCCTTCTCAACACCCAGAGAGAAATTTATTCTCCCCGACTCGAACGTAGCCCTTTTCGAGCAACGCTTCCTGGCACTACCCGTGAGCCCTGAACTCGTGTTGCTTGATGAGAAGCTGCTCGCCAATCTCCAAGAGGCCGGTCAACTCACGCCTGAGTACCTCAACAAACGCTTCCTGGAGTCATCGGTTCGCTACTACGTTGCCCCCAAGTGAGCCCTGCTCAAGGCCATTCACGCTTCGCCCGACGCCAGGGCGGATACGTTCTGGCTGATCTCAGGGCACTCAGGCGGGATGGAGGGTATATACCTGCTTGCGCCTTCCATATACCGCGATCTGGAGGACTTCATTTCCGGCACTGGCAGCCTCAGCGACCTTAATGAGCTTGGCCATGCTTTTGACCGTGCTGGTCTTACACTGGTACTTGAAACGCTGAATCTCGGCTACGGAGCAGGCCCGATAGGCGGTTCGGATAACGCCGCTTTTTTCAAGAAGATCGATTTTTTCCGGTGATATCCAACAAATCAGATCGGTGATTTTGCCGATCTTCTCGTGGAGGTGAGCTACCGCCTGCTGTTCATTGGTGACGTTGAAACGCTTCCACGCGGGTTCATGATGGAACACCCGATTTCGGAACTTCCTTACCAGTGCCACCTGATCCTTACACCCGGCTAGCATTGCACCGGCCTGACTCGTTGGCCATTGTCCCTTGAAAACCCGTCCCAGATTCTTGGGCCAAATGAGGTTGTTGCCCATGTATTCGTTATCAAGAACGAACTCCCATGTGGAAAACTCCGTTTTTGCTACGACCTCTTGGTGATCTGGACTCCCGCTCACCTGCCGACTCCTGCGCTCGAATCGAGCAGTGTTGAAGGCTGATCCAAAATTTTTTGTCAGCTTGTCAACCACGTCCGGCGCAGGTGTGCCAGGGGCGAAGCTTTTATACTTGAGCTTCCCCGCCTTCCACCAGAACTTGCCAATATCAGCTGTCAGAGCGGTGTCAATTGAGTTTCGTAACGTGACCTCAGCCGCGCTGAGCAGAGGATAGAGAACGCCACAAATGTGGGAGTTCCACAGGTAAGCCCCTACCAGCTCCGCGTCATTACTGGTCGAAAATACCTTGCTGTAGCTGGCGATGCGGTGGGAACTGATGAGCTGGTCGATTAGCTGGGGTCTATACTGGACAGTGTGCGGCATTCTCGGATTCCTTTCGGCGAGGCGCCTGTATAAATGGGGGTTGACATGGGTGTCAACCACTCGTAGGATTGATTCACAGGTTGGCACTGAGCTCCAATGAGCGAAAGCTTACGACTCCTTGCAAAGACCACGAAACACCCGCCCCGGCCTCGAGCCGGGGTTTTCGTTTCTGGGAGAGACGTAATCTCGTCCTCTTCCCCTCTGTCTCCTCTTAGCCATTCGTGCTTCTCCTATGAACGAGCCCCATGAAAGACAGGACACCGTTCCCCCCTTAAGATAAGGGATAGGCAAACGGGTATGTTTATGACTA